>NZ_RZQP01000240.1:0-8813 GCF_003998165.1 Mesorhizobium sp. M7A.F.Ca.US.007.01.2.1
GTCGTGTCCTGGCGGCTGTGGCGGAAGCGCAGCCGCCGCAAGGGACGGCGGCTGACCAATCCGGCTGCCGACTATGCCGCCCGCACCGACTGGAGCGGCCGCGGGGGCATGCTCAATTACTCGTCCTTCGTCTATTTCGATGTCGATCGCGACGGCAAATACGGCGCCGGAGACCGGCCGATGGCCGGGATCATGGTGCGGCTGTATGATAAAGCCGGCAAGCTCGCCGCGTCCGCGCGCACCAACAATGCCGGCTTTGCCAATTTCCCCATGTCGGTGAAAAGCAGAAAGGCCGTGATCCGCAAGCCGGGCAACTGGCGCTTTGTGGTTTCGGTGCCGCCCGGCTGGCAGGCGAAAAGCGAAAACGACATTCAGTCCCGACACTTCCTGCCGCTGCCGGGTTCGCCGGCCGGGATGGTATCACAGGAGATGCTGCTGCCGGTCGGTCTGGCGCCGCCGCGCCGCGTCAGCGGGCGCGTTGCCGGCGATGGACCCGCGACCCTCTCCGTGTCGGGGGACGGGCACGTCCTGGAGGCGCGGACACTGGCGCCGGGTGCCGTCTTCAGCTTCGACCTGGCTGAAGAAGCCGACACGGTCAGCATCAGTGGCGAAGGCTTGGAGCGGCGGCTGACGCTGTCGCCCTACGCGGCTGATCTCGGCCTGCTGTCCGCGCAACGCGCCGGCATTGCCACTGATGCCGCTCTCGAAACGATCGGTTTCGACGATGTGACGTCGCGCACCTTCAGGAAAATTCCGGCCGGTCATGCCGGATTGGCGTGGCGCAACCTGAATGCGATGGCGCGCGACTACACCAAGGACAGCCAGGGCTATGTCAATGGCAACGTCTCCGGTGACCATGTGCTCTACACCAGCAGCGGGCTGCCTGCCGAATTCAGCTGCGAACGGCCGTTCGGCTTTCACTCGGTCATGCTGAGCGCCGCCTGGCTGGCGTCGGAAGGGGAGGTGGCGCTGATCGAAAGCTGGCTTGGCGAGCAGCTGATTGCAAGCGATCAGATCACGCTGTCGGCGCTGACGCCGTTGCACTACGCTCCAATGCTCAAAGCTGTAACGCGTGTTCGCCTGTCGACGAAGCACTATTGGCAAATGGTCGTGGACGATTTGGTCCTGACACGCTGAGATTTGGGCATGCCAAAGCGGAGCGAATTTCGCCCCGCTCAATCGGGGTGCGTTTACGGTCAGAGCGGCGCGGCGCCGTTTGAAATAATAATAGAGGCGCCGCTTAACGCTGTGATCGCCGACAGACGGTCCTTTTTCAAGAACGACGGCTTCACATAAATCTTTTTCATATCAGACTCTCCTAAAATTCCAGCCTGATGATGCCATGCTGCGGCCATCTGTCAACCATGCGAGCTGAAAGCAACAAACAATAAACCCAACAATGCGCGACAAGGGCCAGGGTCCCTATTTTTTGTTTCGGGCCATCCCAAAACCAATTGCACCTGGAGTTTGCTCTCCAGCGCCGGCGCGATCCGCCAGAGATGCGCCGGATTAAAGCGTGACGCTGCTCGGGGCGTTTGCCGTGACGGCGGAAAGCTTGCCCTTCTTGACGAAGGTCGGCTTCGCGTAAGTCTTCTTCATCGTGATCTCTCCAGAATCCTCGGCGAGCATGGCAGATGCGCGATATGTGTCAACCAAGCCGGACGCCGACGGCGGCCCTCCTGGCGCTATCGGCTGGCGGCCAGCGCCTGGCCTCCGGCTCGCTCGACGGCACGGCCCGGCTATGGGGCATGGACACCGGCCACCAGATCGCGCTGTTCGACAGCAAGACCGGCCCGATCTATGCGGGCGTCCGCCGCGGTGCTGACTGCGGCAATGATCGCACCACCCGCGACTGGCCGCCCGACGGCGGTGACGGCGTCGTGCTGTTTGCCGGCGCGTCGGAATGAGCAAATCTTGATCACCTTGTCCGCCGTGCTATGTAAAGCCCATGCCAGCATCCAGCCTCCCAGACAACGCGCCGCTCATCGTCATCGATCTCCAGACCGGTATGTTCGACGGCGTGCACGAACCGCCGATCCATGATGCGCCAGGCATAGTCGAGCGCACCAAAGCGGTGATCGACTGGGCGCGGCGCGGCGGGCGCAAGGTCGCATTTGTCAGGCATGATGGACCCGAAGGCGATCCGTTGGCACCGGATCAGCCGGGCTGGCCGGTTTGGCCCGCACTTGGCCAAGCTGCGGACGAGCCGACCTTTGCCAAATCCGTGCGCGATGCTTTCAGCAATCCCGCCTTCGGCGACTGGGTTGCCGGGCAGGGTGCGGGTGCTGTCGTGCTCCTGGGCGCGCAGACCGATTTTTGCGTAGCCGCGACGGTCAAGGGCGCGATCGCCAGAGGGCTCGGCGTGACCGTGGTGTCCGATGCGCACAGCACGCTGGACAATGCCAGCGAGAGTGCCGAGCAGGTCATCATCAGGCACAATGGCGAATTCGCCGAGGCCGGCGTCAATCTGGTGACCACAAAGGCGCTTGTCGGCGGCTGAAGCCCGAACGTCGCCGCAGGCCGCATTATCAGGCAGGCCCGCTTGAGGACTTCGCGAGGGAAGACAGCGCCGGGCGCCTGCCGTGGTCGACGCGGACGGGGGGGCGCATTGTTGGGATGGCTCGGGCGCCCGCGTCAACCAGGGCGGCTCGTACCGCCGCATTAGCAACATTGCACATTGCGTGCCGCTCGAAACTTCCGCGAAAGCGGAATAGGCCGGAGCAAAAGGGCGGATTCGGCTGAGACTTTCGGCGCGCTTTCCCGGTCCTGGAGTCAAAAAGCCTGCTGGTTATTGGGAATGTCGTTCAAGGCGTTTGCCGGTGCTGCACCGGATCGGCGAGGAACGACACCGCAATCAGGTCGTCGCCATCGATCCGGCCGTGACGATCTTCCATGATGGCCGCGACCTTTTGAAAGGTTTTCATTTCGGCATCCGTCACCCGCGCATCGCGCATCCGGGCTTGGAGATCGGCCAGGCGAACGCCCAAAGCAGGGGATGTCACAGCTTTGCTTATCATCTTCACTCGTCCTGATTGGAAACTGACATGGGCAACCCGCCGCCATGGCTGGCGGCGGGTTTGGGACAATTCCAAGTTCAGTCGTAGACCTTGACGATCTTGCGGGTGCCCGGATCCACCAGGACGGTGCGGTTGTCGACCACCACGTAGCGGTATTTGACGTCGGGGATCTCATGAAGCTCGACCGTGTCCGGCAACGCGCTACCAACATTCAGTTCCACGCCGGGAATCTTGACCGAAGCGAGGGGCTGCTTCTTCACATACTCGCGGATGACCGTGTCCTGTTCAGGCTGGATGACAACGTCCTGAGCGGCAACGGCGCCCACTCCGGCCAACAGCAACAGCGCCGCTGCGGCGCCCGTTAGGTGCATTTTCATACTGTTTCTCCTTGCGAGTCAGCATGACAAGATCGTCCAACGCTGACGGCAACTGAACTTGAGCCAACTGAAAATGTTCCTCAGATTGGGCTTCGGTCGGATGCTGTCTGCGACTTAAGTCTGGCCCGAGAGCGCATTGGTCTTACCGACGGGAACGGCTCTCTGTTCACGGCTGTTTGTCTCCCGGAATTCGGAGAAACAGATGGACAAAAGTGTTGGCCAAGCGCGCTGGTTGCTCGCACCGATTTTCGCGACAGCCGTTACCTTTCTGGTGGTGGGAATAGTCCTTGGCTGACATGTCGTCGATCGGCGCAGCAACGTCCCTTCCTGCGCTGAGAGGGTTCGCAAGCCGCTTCGGCGCCTGGCGAACCCTCTATCTTCACCATACGCCGGCCTGCTCGTCGCTATCGTCCAGCAGTTGCTCGTTCAGTTTGCCGCTCTGCTATCGGGCCGTGTGTATCGATCGAGCCGGCGGCGAAGATAAGACACGTTGATCCGTCGGCTGCTCGCTGAAGTAAAGCGAACTGCCGAGAATGAGGAACACGATGCCCACCGCCGTCAATCCGACCATGAGCACGGCAATCGCCGTTCCTGGGCCATAGCCTGTCTTGATGATGGTGGATCGGTGGGCCATCGCGGCGTTCTCCAGACACCCGGCGGTGCCGAGTTCTGCGACAAACGACAAGCGAGGCCCGATGTTCCCTCGTTGGAAGCCTCAATCGGTCACTTTGGGCTTTTGCTTTTTCCTGTAGGACCAAGGTCTTATCTGCCGAGCGCAAAGGTCCAAGGGGCCTTGTTCAGTTCCGATAATGTCCCTTGGATGTTCCGTTACTTTAGGTAAACCTGATATATTGCCTGGGCGGAAAACTTAGCTGGCCAAGCAAAATCGCCCGCGAACCGGGCATGGAAAATGTGGCTTTGGCAAGTTCAACAACAGGCAGTCATGTCTCGGGCGACGAATAGCTCACGTCTCGTCGAATCCGCCCTCTCGGGTCTGATCGTGCGTGATTGCGGCTTCTTCCTCATCATCGGGGAGGGCGTCGTCGCTGTCCTGGTACGCGTTATCGTCGTCCTCGTCCGGCAGATCGCCGTCTTTTTCGACGCCGTAACGCATGTCGCCGTTTTCCGGCGCGGACTCTGGCAGGATCTCGCCGCCCTTGATTGCATCCCAATCCTGCTGCTCGATGGTCGGCCCATCCGCCCGCGGTGCGTCATCTTCGATGTCGGCGCCTGGTTTGTTGCGAGGTGCCATGCTGGCCTCCAATCGTTGAAGAACTGGAGGCGAAACTCGGCGTGCCGGCGTTTGTTCCGGACCCGAAGTGCAAAGACCGGGCGTGCTCCTGGATTGTCGACGGCTGGCGTGTCAGCCCAGCCCCGCCAGCACCGCGGCCGCGGCCCGCACGGTTGCCAAGTTGCCGCGCAAATGGAGAACGCATTGCGGCGACTGACCCATTACTTGCGAAGTTGCTAAAATAATGAAATGTTGTCCGCGGGAAATGAATGAGGCAGGGACTGGTTGGAACCGGCGCGGTTTCGACGGTTTTGGAAACCATGTATTTTGGACAGTTTCTCGTAGGAATGTCAGCCACGGCCGTCATCGTCGCGGTCTGGACCTATATGACCACCGGCTCCTTCTGGGAGGCATTTGCCTGGACGATAGCGACGCTGCTTGTCCTGCAGGTCGGCTACTTCGTGCTCGTCGTGAGGCTGATCTTCAGGCGCGCACATGACATCGTGCCGAGCCAGGATCCGGTAGACGCCTTTCCGCCATTGCATCGCGACGGTGTCCAGCTTTGAGACCGGGTGACCGGGACCGATCAGGAATGGCGTTTCCATACAAGGCCGTCCACTCGAGCGCGTGCGCCCGGGCAAACTCGGGGAACGTCGCCACCAGCGCGATCACGACCGACGGCAAGGTGTTTGGTCGCTGAGACGGCGCCTTCTGAGCTATCCCTGCTGGAGATTTCGGCCCAGCGTTATCATGGGAACAGGATGCATGCGCGACCGCTCCGCATTGTGCTCAGGCCGACAGGTTGGGAACAAGTGCTGATGCTTCGCGTTCTCTGGCAGTGTCGATGAGGTTGCCGCCTCAATCTCCCGGCGGGGCGAGCCCTTTTCGTGCCGAAGCCTTTCAAATCGTCCAGATGAAGAGGCGGATGCGCGGCCGATTTGGCGCACTGGTGCTCAGATTGAATTTTGTCCCTCTAAATATCCGTACATATCTGTGCAAGTTTTCAAACTCTTGAACGCTGTCTGCCGAACGTTTGATCAGCAACCAATCAATATCCAGTCTGCAATCGTAATATCTCCAATTCTGAAGTTACGATGGAACCGCATGGCAGCGGTGGAGTTTTTATGGAGGGCGGAATTCAGTTATCACTAGGAGATGGCCATGAGACTTTATCTTACGAGCGCGGCGACCGCCCTCGTCCTGATGGGCGGGATTGGTGCGGCGCTGGCGGAAAACGTCGTCGTCGTCCAGCCGGAGCAGGAGACAGTCGTTCGCGAATACATCAAGAGAGAACCGCTTGCCTCGGTGAACCTTCTGGGCGTCGAGCTCAAGCTCGGCTCGTCGGTGCCGGATACGGTCGAACTGCGTGAGGTGCCCGACGTCAAATACCGCGTCGCGGTGATCAACGACCAGACGGTCCTCGTCGATCCGGAGACCCGCCAGATTGTTGAAGTGCTGCACTAGGGATTCCCGCAGTACTGGACCTTGGGAAAAACCCGCCCCGACGTCGCGTCGGGGCGGGTTTCCTTTGCCGCGACCCGCGATGGCCTATTCGGCGGCCAGTCTATCCTGCGTCTTGGTCTCGAAATCGCTGGCGTCGTGGCGTTCATGCAGTTGCATGGCAGGCTCACCGAAGGCGCGGTTGACCATGCGGCCGCGCTTGACCGCCGGGCGGGCGTCGATGGCCTTCGCCCAACGCTGCACATGCTTGTACTCGTGCACCGACAGGAACTCGCCGGAATCATTGTACATGCGGCCGAGTGCCAGCCCGCCATACCAGGGCCACACCGCCATGTCGGCGATGGAATAGTCCTTGCCGCCGAGATATTCAGTCTCGGCCAACCGGCGGTCGAGCACGTCCATCTGACGCTTCACCTCCATCGAGAAGCGATCGATGGCATATTCGAACTTTTCCGGCGCATAGGCATAAAAGTGGCCGAAGCCGCCGCCCAGATACGGCGCCGAGCCCATCTGCCAGAACAGCCAGGACAGCACCTCGGCGCGGGCCGGCTGTTCGGTCGGAAGGAATTCGCCGAATTTTTCGGCGAGATAGACCAGGATCGAGCCGGATTCGAAGATGCGCACCGGTGTGGTGCCACTGTGGTCCATCAGGGCCGGAATCTTGGAGTTTGGATTGACCTCGACGAAGCCGCTGCCGAACTGGTCGCCATCGTTGATCCGGATCAGCCAGGCATCGTATTCGGCACCCTTGTGGCCGCGCGCCAGAAGCTCTTCCAGCATGACGGTGACCTTGACGCCGTTCGGCGTCGCCAGCGAATAGAGCTGCAACGGATGCTTGCCGACAGGCAGTTCCTTGTCATGCGTCGGCCCGGCGATCGGCCGGTTGATGCTGGCAAAGGCTCCGCCGCTCGGCTTGTTCCAGGTCCATACTTTCGGCGGTGTGTAGTCGGTCATTTCGTGGCCTCGTGTCGGGGAAGGATGGCAGGTCGCCATTAACTAGGGCTGCGGATGTGTAAGTTCAACTTGCGTTGAACTATTATCGCTGCCCGCAGTGCCAACATCGGCAATTGGGCTCTTCCTTACCCTTGCGCCTTCTCCTGCGTGGCATACCTATAGAAGATGTCGCCAAAGCCCACCCAGGACAAAAGCATGACCATCAATCCCAATCCGCGCTCGGTCGTTGCCGTGCGGGCCACTGTTCCCGAAGATGCCTTTACGGCCGGGGCGCTCGGCACGCTCAGGGAAGGCAGCGGCGTCGTCATTCGCAATGACGGGCTGGTGCTGACCATCGGCTATCTCATCACCGAAGCGGAAGAGGTCTGGCTGACCAGCCATGACGGCCGCGTCATCCCCGCGCACGCGCTGGCCTATGACCAGGAATCGGGCTTCGGCCTGGTGCAGGCGCTGGCGCCGCTCGGCCTGCCGGCGGTGGCGCTGGGCGATGCCGGCAAGGCCAGGATCGGCGACGCCGTGGTGCTGGCCGACGGCATCGGCCAGTCGGTGCAGGCCAGGATTGTCACCAAGCAGGAATTCGCCGGCTATTGGGAGTATCTGCTCGACGAGGCGATCTTCATTGCGCCGGCGCACCCGTCCTGGGGCGGTGCCGGGCTGTTCGGCGCCGATGGCTCGCTGCTCGGCATCGGTTCGCTGCGCCTGCAGATGAGCCGCAATGGCGAGGTCGCCGACATCAACATGGTGGTGCCGATCGATCTGTTGCCGCCCATACTCGACGATCTCCTGACGCGCGGCCAGGTGGCCAAGCCGCCGCGGCCATGGCTCGGCGCGCTGTCGGCCGAAAGCGATGGCAGAGTGGTGGTGATGAGCGTGACCGAAGGCGGTCCGGCGGCCAAGGCTGGCCTGCGCCAGGGCGACATCATCTCGGACATCCGCGACGGCGCGGTCGATGGACTCGCCGATTTCTATCGCAAGCTGTGGGAGAGCGGCTCGGCCGGTGCCGAGATTCCGATGCGGGTGCTGCGCGACGGCCGCGAAACCTGGCTGCGCGTCAAGTCCGCCGACCGCGGCAGTTTTCTGAAGAAGCCGCAGCTGCAATAGCGCGTCAGCCACGCGATGCATCCAAGACTGCTCAAAACCTTCCTTGCGGTGGCGCGGAGCCGCAACATCACACGCGCCGCAGAAGTGGTCCACCTCGCGCAATCGAGCGTCAGCGACCAGATCCTGGCGCTCGAGGCCGAGCTTGGCGCTGCCCTGTTCACGCGCGCGAAGTCCGGTCTCGAGCTGACGCCGGCAGGCCTAGCGCTGAAGCCGATCGCCGAGGATTTGTTGCGGCTCGACGGCGAGGCGCGCGCGGCTGTGCAGGCGGCGGCAGGTTCGACAAGCGGGCACCTGACCATCGGCGCGCTGGAGACGATCGCGTCGGCCAGGCTGGCGCCTTGGCTGCCCGGGTTCCAGGCCGGCCATCCCGACATCACCGTGCGGATGAAGGTGGCGGGCAGCGGCGCGCTGCTGCGCCAATTGGAGGATGGCGACATCGATGTCGCGTTCTGCTTCGACCGCCGTGATTTCGCGAAGGGCGCGTCGGATAAACACTTCGCCAGGCGCACGATAGCAGCCGAACCGCTGGTGCTGGTCGCGGCTCCGGGGCAGGGCAGCGTGCCAGGCGACCTTGCCGCGCTTGGCGAACTGCAGTTCGTGGCAACGGAGCCCGGATGTATCTACCGACACATGTTCGACACGGCCTTTGCCGAGGCGGGCGCTGCCGCACCC
>NZ_RZQP01000241.1:0-8770 GCF_003998165.1 Mesorhizobium sp. M7A.F.Ca.US.007.01.2.1
GGCCAAGGTGTGGTCAACCTGTACACGCTTTTTGAGAGCGGATCGGTCCTCGCGGGCTGGCCGTGGCGCATCCTCAATAGGTGCAAATTTTGAAGAAGCACCAAAATTCGATCTGAGCCTTTATCATTGGTTGAACGGCAGTAGTTCGCATCCTTGCGCCAAAAGCTGCCTGTCTGAATTCGGCCCAAAAGCAGCCATTCACCTCAACCCGCCCCTATCTCTCCTCCACAATCCTCAAATAAACCGCCGTCACGAACAGCACGATCAGCCCGACAAGATCCGCCTTGCCCCTTCCGGCATCTGCAGGATCGTCAGCAGCGTCGTCAGCACGGTCAGGATCAGGGCGCCGAGGATGGTGCCGGTGTAGACACCGCGGCCCCCGAAGATCGAGGTGCCGCCAATGACGGCGGCCACCCCGGCGCCTTCTGCCGGAAGGCGCGGCAGGCTATGGATACTTGGTCGGCGGTACGGCAGGGTTCAAATCGCCCTGCAGTTCCTTCGGCAGCGGCAGGCTTGAGCATTGCAGGTGCACTTCGCGGGCGAACAGCTTTCGTTGCTTCTGCTCATGCTCCTTGATGGCTGCGACGAGCCCCATCGAGTATGGACCAAGCAAGACGCCGAAACCCCACCCCGGATGCTCTTTCTCGCGAGCCTCGTAATCCGAAGCCGCCCTGCGGGCCTGCTGGCATGCCGGGGAGGCCCATTTCTGGTCCTGCTGCGAAAGCGACGCCTCATAGTCGACCGGGGAGGTCGCGCACCCAGCCACTGCCGCAGCCAATGCGAGGCAGATTGCGATTCTCATCCGAAGCCTCTCCTAAGCCTTGTGAAGGCCTGCATAGACCTGTTCATCCCACAAGGCGATAGCTGCGGTCAGGTGCCCTCCCCACCCTCCGCCCTCTCCCCGGCCTTCCCGCAGCCGGATTCGAACGATGCCTGGAACCAAATCACGGGGCCTGGAACCAAACCGCGGGCGAGACTGTTCAGTTGTAGCTTTGATCCCACCCAGACATCCTGGCCGGCAAAGCGGCGACATTGAGGAGTTCTCACCATGAAGATTTCATCCGGATTTCGTTCCATCGCGGTTGCCGCCATCGCCACCGCAAGCATCGGCTTTGCCAGCGCCGCGCATGCCGACAGCGGCACCATCCGCTTCGCCGTCTACAAGGCGGCCTTCTTCGTCGGTGGCTCCGGAGGCGAAGGAACGCTGACCTTCCATGGCCGCCGCTATCCCATCTCGGTCGGCGGCGTCTCGGGCGGTCTCGCCTTCGGCGTTTCCAAGACCTATTTCCGAGGTACCGTGCGCCACATCAAACGTGCGCGGGATGTGACCGGGGTCTATGGTGCGGCGGGCGGTGGCGGCGCGCTTGGCAAAGGGGCTCAGGTGATCGTCATGACCAATGACAAGGGCGCCCAGCTCGAATTGACGGGCAGGCAGGTCGGCCTGCAGGTCAACGCCGACCTCAGCGGCATGAGCATCTCGCTGCGGTAAGGGCTAGCTCCTCAGGCCCGGCGCTTCCTGCCCGGTGCGCTCGACATATTCCGTATAGCCGCCGCCATAGGTGTGGATGCCTTCGGGCGTCAGTTCCAGCACGCGGTTGGAAAGCGCCGCCAGAAAATGCCGGTCGTGCGAGACGAACAGCATGGTGCCCTCGTACTGCGACAGCGCCGTGATCAGCATCTCCTTGGTGGCGATGTCGAGATGGTTGGTCGGCTCGTCCAGCACCAAAAGGTTGGGCGGGTCGAACAGCATCAGCGCCATCACCAGCCGCGCCTTCTCGCCGCCTGACAGCACACGGCATTTCTTCTCGATCTCGTCGCCGGAAAAGCCGAAGCAGCCTGCGAGTGCCCGCAGCGGCGCCTGGCCGGCCTGGGGGAACGCGTCTTCCAGTGTCTGGAACACAGTGCGCTCGCCTTCCAGCACCTCCATGGCGTGCTGGGCGAAATATCCCATCTTGACACTTGGGCCCCGCGCGACCGTGCCGGTATCGGGCTCGGAAGCGCCGGCGACCAGCTTCAGAAGCGTCGACTTGCCGGCGCCGTTGACGCCCATGATGCACCAGCGCTCGCGGCGGCGGACCTGGAAATCGAGCCCCTCATAGATGCTGCGGCTGCCATAGCCCTTGTGGACGTTCTTCAGCGTGACGACATCCTCACCGCAGCGCGGCGCCGGCAGGAAATCGAAGGACACGGTCTGGCGGCGCTTCGGCGGCTCGACGCGGTCGATCTTGTCCAGCTTCTTCACCCGGCTCTGCACCTGCGCGGCATGCGAGGCGCGCGCCTTGAAGCGCTCGATGAAGGCGATCTCCTTGGCCAGCATCGCCTGCTGGCGCTCGAACTGAGCCTGCTGCTGCTTATCGGCGATCGCCCGCTGCTGCTGGTAGAATTCGTAGTTTCCGGAATAGGCGGTCAGCGAACCGGCGTCGATCTCGACCACCTTGTTGACGATGCGGTTCATGAACTCGCGGTCGTGCGAGGTCATCAACAGCGCGCCATCATAGTTCTTCAGGAAGGATTCCAGCCAGATCAGGCTCTCCAGGTCGAGATGGTTCGACGGCTCGTCGAGCAGCATGGCGTCGGGCCGCATCAACAGGATGCGGGCCAGCGCCACGCGCATCTTCCAGCCGCCGGACAGCTTTCCGACATCGCCGTCCATCATCTCCTGCGAAAAGCCGAGACCGTCCAGCACTTCGCGGGCGCGGCCATCCAGCGCATAGCCGTCGAGTTCCTCGAAGCGGTGCTGCGCCTCGCCATATTTTTCGATGATCTCGTCCATCTGGTCGGCCTGCTCGGGATCGGCCATGGCCGCCTCGAGGGCCGCCATTTCGGCCGCGACTTCGCTGACCGGCCCGGCGCCGTTCATCACTTCGGCGACAGCGCTGTGGCCTTCCATGTCGCCGACATCCTGGCTGAAATAGCCAATGGTGACGCCGCGATCGACCTGCACCTGGCCTTCGTCTGGCTGCTCCTGGCCGGTGATCATGCGAAACAGCGTCGTCTTGCCGGCGCCGTTCGGCCCGACGAGGCCGACCTTCTCGCCCTTCTGCAGGGACGCCGACGCTTCGATGAAGACAAGCTGACGGCCGTTCTGCTTGCTGATGCTTTCAAGTCTGATCATGCGGTGTCCGGGGAATTTTGCTTGCGTGAAACGATTTGCCCGGCGCCTTACGCGAAGGATAGCCGCAAAGGAAGAGGCGCAAGCGCCGCACACCGCCGATCTCCCCCTCGTGGGGGAGATTGGCAGCTTCACCGCCAGACACACTCCAGAAACAAGATTCAACATCCGGGAAAAACTCGCGAAAACATCGCCTGTCATAACCACCCTCGCGGCGGTCACGCGGCCTGCGGCACAACGCGAAGAAATGGTCCCGAAACATGCAACGACGTTCGACCGGATGGATGGGTGCCCTGACAGGCATTTCGCTCGCCGTGCTTGCGGTCGCACAGTCGGATGCGGCGGTCACCCGGAGCGAATATTGCAGCCGGCTCGGTCTTCAACTCGACGGAGCCATCCAGACCAAAGCCAAACCCGGTGCCAGTGCGAGCCAGATCGCCGAGGCAACGGCACTCCAGGACAAGGCGAACCGGTTCTGTGCCGAGCGCAAGCAGGCGCAAGGCATCCGGACCTATGCCAATGCCCTGAAACTTCTTGGCGTGACACCGGTCGACCTGGACCAGTGACACCAACCATCCGCCACTCTCGGATAGCGACGGCGGTTCTTCCAGCGCATAGCACCGCTGAAATTGCTGCCGGCTACTTCTCGCCCAGATACTGGAAGACGGCCTGCTTCCACCAATCGCTTTCGATGGTCTGCAGGAGGGCGACATCGAGAGACTTGCGCAACGGGCTGCCGAGCGGCAGCGCAATGGCATATTGCTGCTGGTCGAACGTCGCATCGAGAACCTGCAGGCTTGTCGCGTAATTCTGCCCGACCAGCCAGCCAAGCAGCGGCTTGTCGTGCACCAGCGCGTCGATCTTGCCGGCGCGAAGCGCGTTGAGGCCCTGCTGGATCGAGGCAAAGTCCTGATGACGGATCTGGGTCGAATCCAGATAGGACGCCGTCGACGAGCTCTGCACCGCGCCGACCCTGACCGCGGCGAGATCGCTTTCGCCCTGCACCATGCCTTCCATCTGCGTCACCGTCAGCACCGATGTGACACCCGCGGTGAACACCGCGATCGCGATGATCGATCCCATCATCCAGAGCGCGGCCAGCACGCGCCCCGGCACGGTTCGCGGGCCGAAATCACCGGTGCTGGCCTGCGTCGCGGCGATGGTCGACCACCACATGCTGGAAAACAGTCCCTTGGCGACGCCGCCGCCGAAATCGTCATTGTGCCGGCGTTCGAACATCCAGATGAGGACGCCGACCACCACCGATATGATGACCAGCGCCAGAACCGCCTGCAGGAAGCCGAACGACGTCAGGGCATGCAGCACCGGCCGCCATGACGGCTGGTTGTTGAGCGGCGTCGCGATGCCGAGCCCGGTCGTAAAGAAGGGCTGCGTGAAGTCGACGGCCTTTTCGCGGTCCGCCGTGACCGTGATCGCGGCCATCGCCGCATCGAATCTGCCGCTGACGACACCATCGATCTGGTCCTGCACGGCAGGCACTTCGACATAGTGGAAGCGCAGGTTGAGCCGCCCGGCCATTTTCTGCCAGAGGTCGATGCTCAATCCCGACCAGCTGCCGTCCTGCAGCTTGAACGCAAAAGGCGGCGCCTGTTTTATCCCGACCGAGATCTCTTTTGCCGGCGAGGCCGAGGGGGAAGCCAGGTCGGGAGAAGTCTGATCGGGCGAAGTCTGGGCAAGCGTGACCCCGGCTCCCACACACGCGACGATGACAATGAGACCCAGCGCCATCGTCCACGAAGCAACTCTTCTCAACGGCAACGACTCCCAGCGACCGGTCCGCCGCTCGATCGTCGCGGCTTTCGAAGGGTAGCCGCCGTGCCCTCCTCCGTCCACCAGCGATGTCGTTGCTGAAGCGGCCGCGCCACGCCGACCCCGAATTGCGCGAAAACAAGCAGTTGGAACAATTTCGCGATTCAAATCCTGAAGCGCTTCGCGCAACGAGGGATCCCGTGAGGACAGGCTTGTGGCGCCGAAGACGAATTCGCGCCAACCTCACTTCCTGCCTTGCGGATGGATCGTCTCACCACGCTTCAGCATTGCCACAAACGTCTCGATCTTCCTCTTGCGCCCGGCCTCGGTCTTCATGTTGTGAATGCGGAAGGCGAGCGCGAAGCGGTTTTGCGCGTTGAGTTTTTCAAGCATCGCCTTCGCAGCGGGTTCGGCGTCTATGGCTGCTTGCAAATCATCGGGAATTTTCATCTCCTTGCCGCTGCCATAGGCGCGCGCCCAGCGCCCGTCGGCCTTCGCCGTCTCGACCTGTTTGAGCCCATGCTCGGTCATGCGGCCCTCCTCGACCAGCCGCGCCACATTGTCGATATTGATCAGGCTCCAGATGCTCTTCCTGCCGCGCGGCGTGTAGCGCTGCAGGAAGCTCTTGTCGTCCAACCCTTTGCGCACCGCATCGATCCAGCCGAAGCACAGCACCACGTCGATGGCTTGCTTGGGGGTGATCGATTTCAATCCGGACCCCACCTTGTGCATCTTGATCCAGACTTCGGCTTCCGTGGCGTGGTGCTTGCTCAGCCAGGCGTAGAAGCCGGCAGGATCCGCGAATTCGTGGACCTTGGCGGGATCGACCTTGATCGGCGCCATCAGTCGGCCTGCCCGTTCGATGCTGTTGCCGCTCGCGTCATCGCTCTCACTGTCGTCCTGCCTCCGGCATCATGCCCATCGTCATTGGCCAGCATCGTGGCATGAATTGCGTCAGTTTCCGGCAGCAAACTTGGCAGGCGCGCACGGCGTTCCTTCACGCCCGTCGGTCCGAACATTTTTCTTCCCGCCCCACTGTAGAAAGTCCCGGAATACCTGCCATGCTCGTGCTCGGGCACGCCGTCTCGCTCCCGGGGGAATACGCCATGAAATCTCTGTTGCTCGCCTTTGTGTTGTTTCTCCCCACGGCCACCCTCGCCGAGCCGATCGAAACCCGGAAGATCATCACGGCTGTGACTGGCGATTTCAATGGCGACGGCGCCGTCGATCTTGCCATGGTGGTGGAGACCGAACCCGGCCATCCGATGGACGTCCACTTCTTCCTCAGGGACAAGGAGCACAATTACCTCAAACCCGTCGAGATCGTGCACGAGCAGATCCAAGGGGAATGGAACGGCTACGAGCGGGCAGGCTACGAGAACTCCGACACCGAGCCGGAACTGACGATGCTGCCCAACGGCTCGATCAAATTCTACCTGCCAGCGATGGAGATCGGCAGCGAACGGACCGACATGACGCTGACCATCGCCTGGCGCAATGATGCCTTCATCGTCGCCGGCTTCGCCTATGACCACTATGACTATTTGAAGGAGAATGCCGAAAGCGCCTGCGAGTACAATGTGCTGACCGGCAAAGGCACCAGCAGCGAAAAGCAGCCGGACGGCAGCACCAAGCACAGGAACGTCTCGGTCGAAGGCCAGACCATCGCCTTCAAGGACTGGAACCCCGGCACCACCTTCAGCGCTTGCGGCGCGTGATCATCGACGCCTCTTCGACCGACTTCAGCTTGGCGGCGGCGCTGCCGGCGTCAGCCCGTGGCGGCGCATGATATCCATCATCCCAGCCTTGTCCGGCGGACCGCCGGCGGCGGCGTGGAACATGGCGAATATCTCGCGGAAATAGTCCGGACCGATCGCCGCTGGTGTGACGACGCACAGCGCTTTCGCATCCGCGCTGCCATTGTTGTCGAAGCGATGGACTGCGCCGCGCGGGATGCACAGCGCTTCTCCCGGTCCGACCTCGATCGGCTTGCCGTCGACGGTCCAGGTCAGCACCCCCTCAATGCCGTAGATCGTCTCTTCGTAGTGATCATGGCTGTGCGCCGGCGCCAGCAGGCGCAGTCCGCTGGCAACCCTCAACTCAAAGGCGGCGATGCTGCCGTTCGAACTGTCGCCCGTCACCAGGAAGCGAATCGACAGCCCCTTGTCGCCGATGGTCTCATTGGCTGGATTGACCTGAAGATTCATGACCGACATTGCGCAAAGCCCTCCGGTAAATTACATTTACTCGCTATCAGTAAACTCAATTTACCGGATCGTCAATGCCCACCTCAACGGAAGTTCTACAGACCAAGACCGAGAACCTGCTGATC
This sequence comes from Mesorhizobium sp. M7A.F.Ca.US.007.01.2.1, assembly GCF_003998165.1. NCBI lineage: Bacteria > Pseudomonadati > Pseudomonadota > Alphaproteobacteria > Hyphomicrobiales > Phyllobacteriaceae > Mesorhizobium > Mesorhizobium sp. M7A.F.Ca.US.007.01.2.1. The sequence goes on from NZ_RZQP01000241.1 coordinate 7,215, forward strand.
GGCGCCCTGCTGCGCGTGCCGGCACAAGCGATCCAGCGGCGGCTGATCAAGGAGCTCAACGCCGCCGGTTTCGACGAATTGCGCCTGCCGCATATGGCGGTGTTGCAGTTTCCCGGACCGGACGGCGCGCGGCCCGGCACCATCGCCGAGCGTGCCGGCATGAGCAAACAGGCCATCAACCAGCTGCTCAGCAGTCTCGAAGGGTACGGCTACCTCGTCCGCTCCGACATTCCCGGCGATGGCGGTGCGCGCGTGGTGCGATCCACGGAACGCGGTCATGCCGCGTTCTGGAAAATGGTCGATATCCTGCGCGACATCGAGGAGGAATGGCGCACCGAACTTGGGCCGGAGCGCTTTGCCCAGCTGAAAGCTCTGCTGTTTGTCGTCTGGGAAAGTCCGCTGGTGCGCTGAGCCAGAGACGGCGCTCGTCCGCCCTGCTCCATCGGCCTTTCCGATGGCACTATCGGTTTCTTCCGTTTCCTTCTGTCGCGCCGAACTGCCAATTCCTGCCCTTGTCCATCCAAGCAAAGGCAGAGCGAAATGAGCATTTCGAAACAGAAAATCCTGATCGTCGGCGGCGGCTCCGGCATGGGTCTGGCGCTGGCCCGGCACTGCGTGGAGGCCGGTGCGGCGGTTGTCGTCGCCGGGCGCGGCCAAGACCGGCTGCGGCAGGCGCGCGAGGCGCTCGGCAATCCCGCCGGGCTGGAGACGGCCGTCGTCGACATCGCGCGCGAAGACCAGGTCTCGGCGCTGTTCGCAGCGATTGGCGGACTCGACCACATCGTCTGCACCGCAGCCGACATCGAAGGCGCCTACCGGCTGCTGCCGGAGCTTGACCTGAAGGCGGCGCAAAAGGTGGTGGAGAGCAAGCTGTATGGCCCGCTGCTGCTCGCCAAGCACGGTGCGCCGCGGCTGGCAGGATCCGGCTCCATGACCTTCGTCTCCGGTATCGCCGCCTATCGCCCAGCCGCACGCGGCTCCGTCGTTGCTGCTGTCAACGCAGCGCTCGAAGGCCTCGTGCGGGCGCTGGCGGTCGAGTTGGCGCCGATCCGCGTCAATGCCGTGTCACCCGGCTGGGTCGACACCACGATCTGGGCGCAAGTGGCCGGCGACAGGAAGGACGAGACGTTGGCCGCGATGGCCAAGCGGCTGCCGGTCGGGCGGATTGGCCAACCCGATGATATCGCCGACGCCATCGCCTTCCTGATCGGCAATGGCTTTACCACGGGAACGACGCTGCATGTCGAGGGCGGCCACCGCCTGATCTGAACCGCCGCTGCTTCCGTCAGGAGTTGTTTGCAAACAAGGCCTTGGAGCGGTTCGACGATTCAAGTCCTGAACCAGCCTTGGCGGGCTGCAGGGCCGGCACCAGCGTGTCGCGCGCGGCAGTGAGCAATTGCTTAAGCGCCGGCAGCTGGACGCGCCGGCGGCGCCAGATCATCACCAGCGGCGCTGTCCGCATCTGGCCGGGCCATCGCATTTCGACGATGTCGCCGCGTGCGAGCGCATCCGTGACGGCCAGGCGTGGAACGAGGGCGAGCCCCGCGCCGGCCGCC
>NZ_RZQP01000242.1:0-8756 GCF_003998165.1 Mesorhizobium sp. M7A.F.Ca.US.007.01.2.1
ATGTTGGCGGTTAGAATGAAGCGGTTTGAAAGCGCGTCGTCGACACCCTGCGGCCGCGTCACAAAGCACTTCTGGTTGGCGCGGATGGTCAGTCGTATCACCTCGGCTGGAATGGCGAGGAATGCCTCCTCGAACTCGCCCATCAGCACGACAGGCCATTCGACCAGCCCGGACACCTCCTCCAGCAGCCCTTCGTCCTCGACCAGGTCGAGCCCGTTGGCGAAGGCGAGATTGCGGGCATCGGCAAGGATGATCTCCTTGCGACGATCGGCATCGAGCACGACCTTGGCCGCTTCCAGTTTGGAAACATAGTCGTCGAAGCGGCGCACCGTGATCGCATCAGGCGCATGAAAACGGTGGCCATAGGTGATGTTGCCGGAGCGGATGCCGTCGATCTCGAAATCGACCACGACCGGCTCCTCTGTCTCCGGGCCGAACGTGCACAGGATCGATTGCAGCGGGCGCACCCAGCGCAATGAACCGGGCTTGGCCGAGGCCGGCCCCCAGCGCATCGATTTCGGCCACGGGAAATTGCGGATGATATCAGGCACCAGGTCCGCGATGATCTGTTCGGCCGCCCTGCCCGGCTTCGAAATGTGGGCGACATAAAAATCGCCCTTCTTCGGATCGGAATGGACATGCGCCTCGGCGATCGAGGAAAGTCCGGCCTTGCGCAGGAAGCCCTGGACCGCCTGTTCGGGCGCCGATGTCGAAGGCCCCTTGATCTCTTCGTTTATATCCTTCGAGCGCGCGGTCAGGCCCCTGATATCGAGCGTCAGACGCCGCGGCGTCCAGTACTCGCGCGCCGCTTCATAGGTCAGTCCCGCCTCGACCAGGCCGTCAGTCAGCATCTTCCTGAGATCGCCAGCCGCCTTGCGCTGCATGCGGGCGGGAATCTCTTCCGAGCGGAGTTCTAGAAGCAGGTCAGGCATGGATGGGGCTCACGCGGCAAAATGGTCCGGGCGGGGGCATAGCAACTCGGCTGGCCGCTGTCACCCTTTCCGCACGGGGATCGCCGATTTGCGCCCGTTTCCAGAAATTTTGGCCATCCTGTCGGGACGAGACCGCGCCACCCGTCCTTGGATCAAAGATTTCCATGAACCGAACGCAGCGCTGAAGCGACCCACGCTCAGGCAGGAAACTATTGGCTCAAAGACCATGAAAACGGCATCCAGACTTCTGCAGATCCTCGCACTCGGCGCCTGCTTCACCGCGCAGGCTCACGGTGCCTTCTCGATGCCGGGCGTTCGACAGGCATTGCGCACAATCGACGGTGCCAGCAGCCAGAACATACTGCCGATCAAAGCTTCCTTCGAGATGATGAAGCGGGCCTGAGACTCAGGCCGCCAGGCCACCCGCCTGCGTCTTCAAAAACGCCTCACCGCAGGCCTTCGCCAGATTGCGCACCCGCAGGATGTAGCTCTGCCGTTCGGTGACCGAAATCACGCCGCGCGCGTCAAGCAGGTTGAAGACATGGCTGGCCTTGATGCACTGATCATAGGCCGGGAAAACCATGCGGTGCATCGGCAGATTGTCGTTCGATGCCGGCGCGCCGGCATCGAGCAGCGCCTTGCATTCGGTCTCGGCGTCCTCGAAGTGGCGCAGAAGCATCGCCGTGTTGGCGTGTTCGAAATTGTGGCGCGAATATTCCTGCTCGGCCTGCAGGAAGACATCGCCATAGGTGACCTTGTCGGCGCCTTCCCGGCCGTTGAAGTTGAGGTCGTAGACATTGTCGACGCCCTGCACATACATGGCCAGCCGCTCCAGCCCGTAGGTGAGTTCGCCGGCCACCGGTGCGCATTCGATGCCGCAGACCTGCTGGAAATAGGTGAACTGCGAGACTTCCATGCCGTCGCACCAGCATTCCCAGCCGAGACCCCAGGCGCCCAGCGTCGGGCTTTCCCAATCATCCTCGACGAAGCGGATGTCGTGCAGCAGCGGATCGACGCCGATCGCCGCCAGCGAGCCGAGATAGAGTTCCTGCAAGTTGGGCGGGTTCGGCTTCAGGATCACCTGGTACTGGTAATAATGCTGCAGCCGGTTCGGGTTCTCGCCATAACGCCCGTCCTTGGGGCGGCGCGAGGGCTGGACATAGGCAGCGTTCCAGCGCTTTGGGCCGAGCGCGCGCAGCGTCGTTGCCGGATGAAAAGTGCCGGCGCCGACTTCCATGTCGTAGGGTTGCAGGATGACGCAGCCATAGGCCGCCCAATAGTTGTGCAAGGTCAGGATCAGCCCCTGGAACGAGCGGCTGGGATGCATATGGGCGGGGATTTCAATTGTCACGGGTGGCCTCGACAGCACAGGCTAGCTTGCCGGCACGTCCTAGAGACACGGCGGCGAAGCGTCAAGCAAAGCACGCCGATGCGGTCGCGCCGACATTATGGACAATGTTGAGAGCTTTGCAGGGGCTGGCCCATTGCCCATCTCTCGGGCCTGCGCTCTGTTCGCCTGTGCAGCAACGACAACAGGTTCCAGCCATGCCCAGCCCGATCGTCATCCGCCCCGTTGCGCGCCAGGATTTCGAGCAATGGCTGCCGCTGTGGGACGGCTACAATGCATTTTATGGCCGCTCGGGCGAAACGGCCCTGCCGGGTGAGATTACCCAGATGACATGGTCGCGTTTCTTCGATGCCTATGAGCCGGTCCACGCGCTGGTGGCCGAAAGCGAGGGACGGCTTTTCGGCCTCGTGCATTATCTCTTCCATCGCAGCACAACGGCGATCGCGCCGAATTGTTATCTGCAGGACCTTTTCACCACGCAGGCATCGCGTGGCAAAGGCATCGGACGGGCGCTGATCGAGGGCGTCTACGAGCGCGCCCGGGCAGCCGGTTCAGGCCGGGTATACTGGCTGACGCATGAGACCAATCACACGGCAATGAAGCTTTACGACAAGGTCGCCGAACACTCCGGCTTTGTCGTCTATCGCAAGCTCTTCTGAGGCAGCCAGCCGAATACGCGGTTCAAACGAAAACGGGACCCTGAAAAGAGCCCCGTTTGCGTTGAATTCAAATGGCTGACTTCATCCCTTCGGGGCGGGCACCGGCTCCGGCTTGACCTTCGGGGTCTCCTGCGCCGTGTTGGATTCGATCGGCGGCAGGCCCTTCATCAGCTTCTGCTGCAAGTTGGCCAGCACATCGGGATCCGGCTTCAGGTCGCGAGCCTGATTCCACTGGAAGGTGGCTTCCAGCTTGCGGCCGACGCGCCAGTACGCATCGCCCAGGTGGTCGTTGAGAACCGGATCTTCCGGCTTCAGCGACACGGCGCGTTCCATTTCGCGCACCGCGTCATCGAACCTGCCGAGGCGGAAATAGGCCCAACCCAGCGAATCGACGATGTAACCGTCGCTCGGCCTGAGGTCGACGGCCTTTTGAATCATCGCCAGCCCTTCCTTGAGATTCATGTTCATGTCGACCCAGGAATAGCCGAGATAATTCAGCACCTGCGGCTGGTCGGGGAACAGTTCCAGCGCCTTGCGGAAGTTCGGCTCGGCCTTGGGCCATTCCTTCAGGCGCTCATAGGCGATACCGCGCTGGTAGAAGATGTTCCAGTTGGCTGCGGTCGGCGTCTTCAGCGCCTCGACAGCCTTGTCGTAGAGTGTGGCGGCCGAACGGAAATCCTCCTTCGAGGAATAGACGCCACCGAGCGCCAGATAGGCGCGCATGTCATTGGGATGGGCGTCGACGAAAGCCTTCAGATGAGTGATCGCTTCTTCGTGACGGTCGAGATCGGCAAGGTTGAGGCCGAGTTGCAGGTCCGAAAGCTCCTTCAGCGGCGAACCGGCGGGAATCCGGCGATAGAGCGCGATGGCGCCTTCGCCGTCCTTCAATTGCTCGGACACGGCAGCGAGTTGCACAAGGGCAGCGTCGCTGTCAGGCTTCAAAGCAAGCGCATATTGCAGATAGAGGCGCACGAACGGCTCGCCGCCGCCACGGTTGAGCGCGGTGGCGAGGTCGAGCAGGATTTCGGAGGCGCCATCGGATGGGCCGGCCACCAGGGGCGCAATCTTGTCGCCTTTTGCAATTCGGTCGCGCAAGGCGACGATTTCCAGCTTGCCAGGCGAAAACGCCTCGGCCTGGTCGAGCACCGACAGCGCCTTGGTCTTGTCGCCCTTGCGGGCCAGGAACGAGGCGTAGGCCTGGGCATTGCGCATCCAGGTTTCGGGAGCGGCACCACCGGCGGCGGTATCCTGCATGGTCGCGGCATAGATGGCCTCGGCCTTTTCGGGCATGCCGGATGCATCAGCGATCAGGGCGCGGTGGAACGACTTGAACAGGCCGAACCAATCCGGCCCCTGCAGCTTGTCGATGGACGCCATCGCATCGGCAGGCTCGCCGGCGCCTTGCTGCGCCCAGCCGGACATCACCCCGGAGATCAGCCGGTCGAGATCGGATTCCAGCGACAGCTTGAGCCAGTACTGCGCCTTGGTGAAATCCTTCTTGTGGAAGGAATCGACGGCGAGTGCCAGTCGCGAGAAACGCTCGACGTCAGGCACTTCCTTGAGCTTGTCGGCATAGACCAGGGATTCGTCGAAGCGCCCTTGCGCGATCAGCGACAGCATCAGGCTCTGCTGCAGGCCGGTGTCGCTCGGATCGAAGGCCAATGCTTGCTTGTAGTAGGCGATGGCGCTGTCGAGGTCGTTATCGCCTTCGGCGATCCGGGCTGCCAGATAGGCGCCCGAAAACGACGTGATCTTGACCGGTTCGGTGGTTTGCTTGGCATAGGCCGGCAAAGCCGAGATCGCCATGCCTGTCACAATTGCCAGCCTTGTCAGCCAGCGCGCACGTCCTTGCCGCATCGTATCCCTTTCAGCCAGGCGCCATCTCCGCGTCAGCGGGATCGGCGTAGACTCGATCTTTCCAGGCAAAGCATGGCCTTTTTGGGGTCGCGCTTCAATCCGCCTCGAATTCACAATCCGGGCACCCGATTAACAAATCATGGCGACAGGCACCAATTTTCCGCTCTTGGGATTTCGGCCATGGCCCTACGCGGCGCCGAATATATCACAGATTCGACGCTGAGGCTCCGCTTCGACCGCTAAGGCTCGGGCCAATATCAGCCCTCGCCTGGCGAGACAGACCGTTGCACCAGCGTGTCGCTGTAGCCGCCGGCCGCTATCGTGCTGCACAGTTCGTTCCATTCGCAGCCGCCGCAGGCCTTGCGTACACGGCCAGCCGAAAAGGCCTGCCGCATCCGGCCCAGCATCGCAGCATCGAGATCAAGACGGGCGCCGACGCGGATTGGCCGCGCCAGCAACTCGCCCACATCCTGCGTGGCGAGCCGGTCCCGCTCGACGACGCTCTCGTTGAGGCAGTGCGGTTCCGGCTCATCAAGCAACGGGGCGCAGACATCGTCCGGGCCGGAAACGAGGAGGATGTCCTCGCCCCGGCTCAGGCGCTCCGCTACGCGATCATAATTGGCGGTGAAGGCGGGGCTGTATCCCTTGCCCACATAGGTGAGCAGGCAAAGGAGGTGGTGGGCGCGCAGCCTGATCGTCACGGATTGACCGGCTTGGCCTTACCGCCGCGAAGCGCCATGAGCGTCGCGGCACCCAGCGCCGACTTGAGCAAGCCGCCGACGATGAACGGCAGGAAGCCGAAGGTAACGGCCTGTTCGGCTCCAATCATGACGGCAAGCCATGCTGTGCCCAGCACAAGGCAGGCAAGATTGCCAAGCAGCATGGCGACGAAGGCAAGCATCACCCTTTTGCCGTTCCAGCCGCGTTCGGCCAGCCAGCCGACCAGTGCGCCGACAAGCGGGAAGGCGAAGAGATAGCCAGCCGTCGGCCCGACGAAATGCGCCGCACCCGCTGCCCCTCCAGACAGAACCGGAAAGCCGACCGCACCCTCGACCAGCCAGGCGGCGATGGTGAGCGCGCCAAGCCGCCAGCCATAGAGCGCGCCGACCAATGTCACGGCGAAGGTCTGCATCGTCACCGGGACCGGCACCATCGGCACTTCGACGTAGGATGACAGCGTCAGGAACAGGGTGCCGAGCACGACGGCTCCGACCTGCCAGGCAAGGGAACGATCCTGAAGCCGGAGCGGACTGAACGACGGCTTGCTGGGTGAGAATGCGACGTCTGTCATTGGGATTCCTTCGATCGATTTCAAATTATAGATAATTTCTGTTTTCGATCTATTATCGAATCCACACTTCCCTGGAGATTGCAAGCCCTGGCTTTGGCCGAGGCCGTCTAACCTACGATGGCGAAGGCTTCGCGCGTCGTTCCGGAAGCCGTCCTGACCGGCTTGCGGCCAATCCATTGGACGTGCCGCCCCAGTGTGACGGCCGCCGATTCGGTGTTTCCCTGCCGCAAGGCGGCGAGGATCGCGCGATGGTCCTGATCGGTGCGTGTCTCCCACTCCGAGCGCCATGCCGCGAACAGGAAACGGGCGCTTGCCGCGTGCAGATCGTCGATGGTCGCGAGCAGGCGCGGCATGCCGCATGGCGCGAGGATCAAGCGGTGGAAGGCGCGGTTGGCTTCCTCCCACGACCTGACATCGCGGGACTTGTCGCCGGCCTTGGTCGCCTCCTCGGCGAGATCGAGAATGGCCGATGTCAGATGCGGCGCGGCGTGGCGCAGCGCCAGCACTTCAAGGGCGGCGCGCATTTCGGCGACTTCCTTGACCTCGCCCAGATCGAAAGACGCGACACGCACGCCGCGGCGCGGCTCGCCGATGGCCAGCCCTTGCGCCTCGAGGCGGCGGAAGGCCTCGCGCACCGGAACATGGCTGGTTTGGAATTCTTCGGCGATGTGATCCTGCCGAAGCCTGGCCCCCGGCTCGATCGCACCGGAGATGATGCGGTCCGCCAGAACCTTGCTGATGCGCACCGCGATGGTGTCGTCTGTGCCCTTTGCCATGTTTTATAGATAATTTGCGGCAGGGCGGCTTGTCGAGACGGCGGGACCGAATTCCTAAACTTCGTCTTAGCGCAGGCCAGAGATAGCGTCGCGAAAGTCCAGCCTTTAGTTGACCCGGCTGATGCAGAAATCGATGACGTCGATCAGCGCCGATTTCTGCGGCGTCGCTTCGAGCGGCGCCAGCGCGTCGCGGGCAATCTCGCCGAAATGGCGCGCGCGTCCGATCGTGTCGGCAATGGCGCCGTGGCGGGTCATCAGGCCGGTCGCCTTTTCCAGGCCGGCGTCATCGGCGACATTGTCCTCGATGGCGCGCTTCCAGAAGGTGCGCTCGGCCTTGGTGCCGCGCCGATAGGCGAGAATGACCGGAAGCGTCACCTTGCCCTCGCGGAAATCGTCGCCGACATTCTTGCCCAGATCCTTGCTGGTGCCGCCATAGTCCAGCGCGTCGTCGATCAGCTGGAAGGCCAGGCCGAGATTCATGCCATAGGAGCGCAGCGCGGCGCGATCGTTGCGCGTCGCCTGGGCAATAACCGGGCCGACCTCGGCAGCAGCCGAAAAAAGTGCGGCGGTCTTGGCCTTGATGACGGCGAAATGCTCGTCCTCGGTGGTTTCGAGGTTCTTGGCGGCGGCAAGCTGCATGACCTCGCCCTCGGCGATGATCGAGGCCGCACTCGACAGGATATCGAGCGCTTCGAGCGAGCCGACATCGACCATCATGCGGAAAGCCTGGCCGAGCAGGAAGTCGCCGACCAGCACGCTTGCCTGGTTACCCCAGATCATGCGGGCGGTCTTCTTGCCGCGGCGCATGCCGCTCTCGTCGACGACATCGTCGTGCAGAAGCGTCGCGGTGTGCATGAATTCGACGGAGGTGGCGAGCTTGACGTGGCCCTCGCCGGCATAGCCGAACATCTGGGCTGCGGCCAGCGTCAGCATCGGCCGCAGCCGTTTGCCGCCGGACGAGATCAGATGGTTGGCGACCTCCGGGATCATCTCGACGTCGGAGCCGGCCTTGGACAGGATCAATTCATTGACGCGCCCCATATCGGCGGCAGTCAGATCGATCAGATCCTTGATGGAGGCGGGCTCCCGCTTCCCGTTTTCGATGTTGAGAACGACACCCACGACAATCACTCCCGTCTTGGTATAGAGCGTGCGACGGCACCCTTAGTCCCTGTATGGACTCTAGGGCGGCGGACATGGGCACGGCAAGTGGCGAATTGGCGCGGCGGCGGCGACAGAATGTCAACGACCCCCAAGGGAACGGCTCTGCCCCGGAATCCCCTGCCCGTTTACATCAATAGCGCAAACTGCGAGTTTCATACGATGATAGAACTAGTCCGCACCAACGATGCCGTGATCATTTCCTTTGTCGAATCGCTGATGCGCGACGCCGGCATTGCCTGCTTTGTCGCCGACCAGAATATGAGCATTCTCGAAGGGTCGATCGGCCTTTTGCAGAAGCGCGTCATGGTCGACGCCGACCAGGCCGACGCGGCACGGCGCATCCTCAGGGATGCCGGCATCGCCAACGAAATCCGCGGAAAATAATGTCCGCCGCGCCCGCCGCCCTTGTCCCGGACACGCCGGCCCATACGGTCGACGCTTTCCATCGCGGCCGGTTCTGGCTGGTGCAGCCCAAGCAAGGCGGTCATCGCGCCGGCATGGATGCGATGATGCTGGCGGCATCCGTGCCGTCCTCCCTTGCCGGTCGTCTCGCCGATTTCGGTGCCGGTGCCGGGGCCGCCGGCCTGGCGGTGCTGTCGCGCTGCCCGGCCGCCGAGGCGGTGCTTGTCGAACGCGCGCCGGAAATGGCGGCCTTCGCGGCAGCCACCCTTGCCCATCCCGGCAATGCCCATCTGAGCGATCGCGCCTCCGTGCTGGTCGCCGATGTCC
>NZ_RZQP01000243.1:0-8607 GCF_003998165.1 Mesorhizobium sp. M7A.F.Ca.US.007.01.2.1
CACCATGACCAAGATTGAAAGTAAGACCGGCAGCGCTGCCATCAAAGACATTCTGCTTTCGGACCCGGACGGACTTCACGAAGTGATCCGTGCGGTGATGCAGGAGGTACTCGAGGCCGAGATGGACGAGGCGCTGGGGGCTTCGAAGAGCGAGCGCACACCTGAGCGGCTCGGCTACCGCTCGGGTTATTACGGCCGCACCCTTGTCACGCGGGTCGGCAAGCTTGAGCTGCGGGTTCCGCAGGACCGGGCCGGCCGCTTCTCGACCGAGCTTCTCGAGCGTTACCAGCGTTCGGAGCGGGCCTTGGTGGCGACGCTTGCGGAGATGTATGTGCAGGGCGTGTCGACCCGCAAGGTCAAGGCGATCACGGAAGAGCTGTGCGGCCATGCGTTCTCGGCCTCGTCGATCTCGGCCATCAACAAGCGGCTGGACGAGAGCCTCGCTGCCTTTGCCAGGCGCCCCCTTCAAGAGCCGTTTCCTTACCTCATCCTCGATGCGCGCTAAGAGAAGGTGCGTGAGGCCGGCGTCGTCATGAGCCAGGCGGTGCTGATCGCTGTCGGCATCGACTGGGACGGCCGGCGCCAGATCCTGGCCGTCGAGATGGCCAATCGCGAAAGCCGCTCGGCCTGGAGGGATTTCCTCGTCGCGCTGAAGGCGCGCAGCCCCAAGGGCGTCGAGCTGGTTGTCTCCGCCAATCATGCCGGCCTGGTCGCGGCGATCGGCGAGGTGATCCCCGAAGCCGCCTGGCAGCGCTGCTACGTCCACTTCCTCAGGAACGCGCTCGATCACCTGCCGAGAAAGCACGGCGCCGACTGCCTGCAGGACTTGCGCTGGCTCTAATGACCGGCGCGATCTCGCCGAGGCCAAGGCCGATCTCGCCGCATGGCTGTCCAAATGGTCGGGCCGCTATCCGCGACTGACGAGTTGGGTGGAGGAGACCATCGAGCGCACGCTGACCTTCTTTTGCCTGCCGCGCCAGCATCACAAGCATCTCAAGAGCACCAACATGCTTGAACGGCACAATGAGGAAATCCGCCGGCGCACCAATGTCATGCGCATCTTCCCCAATGAAAGCTGCCTGCGCCTCGTCAGGGCGCTGGCTGCGAGACCAACGAGAACTGGATGGAGGCCAACCGCTACATCAACATGGACGATCTGCGCGAGCACAAGAAGCTCGCTCTACGCCAAGCCGCATGACCAGCATCGTGGCCGCCCCATTTTGCAGAACTTGACGCACACAACCTGAAGGAGGTAAGCGTCATGACAACTCTTAGAGGATACATGACCGCGTCGATCCGGCTTTTCCTTGTTGGTCAGGGGCGATCCTCGGGTACGCCTCCGGCGAGGGCCGCCTTGCGCGATCATGGCACGGTAGCGAGGCTGGGCTCTTAAGGTCGTCCTTAGGAGCGTAAGCCCCGCGACCATCCCATCGCTGAAAACAAACCCTTGATCAGCGGGCGCCCGACGGACCGCCTCTGTCGTCGTGGCGCTCCCATGAAGAACCTGGCCCATAGTGCATCCTTTGATTCGGAAGATAAGGATGCCCCATCAAAACCTGAGATCAAACATTTAGGCAGGCCTCGACTGGGACAAGTAAAACGGCCGCATTCGAGGCATGAGGCTGCACGCGTCTAAGATCCGAACAGCCAATACCCGAGCGTCCTCGACATCCCCGCCGCCAGAAGTCAACGATGCCCAGATCGGCCGCACGACCACCAGCAGAAGGGCGCCACCTCAACCCGTCCTACACTCAACATTTTGTCGCGTCCGCGACGTGCCTTCTTGATCCGATCCGTGGTCTGCTCACCTAAATAGCTGAAAGAGATCACGCATTTCTGTTTCCGGCCTGATTAGCCAGTTTGGCACGAGGTTTGCAACTTTGTGTGCGATCCAGTTGAACGGGCCGATTGGCACAGTCACCTGAAATCACAACTAATTAAAGGAACGGAACATGTCGGAACTGTATCGGATGGCATTACCAATGGGGGACAGCCGGCCGGCAATGCCTCCGCCCACCACAACCAGCCTTCGCCTGACTGTCTCGTGCTGGCCACGCCAGAGTAATCAATTTTGTCCTAAGAACCACAATACGACAAATCGCAGAACGTCCATCCATCCATCCTGAAACCAAGACACAGCAATCGCTTGTCGACGCAGTGTCCCACCGCCGAGAGGAAATGTAGATGAGAAAATTTGTTGCCGCCAAGCTTCATGGAATAACTGTGACCGACGCGAATTTGAACTACCGGGGCTCAATAACTTTGGATCCAGATCACTGCGACGAAGCCGGCATCCTTCCAATGGAATTCGTTGAAATCTGGAATAAATCATCGGGCGCTCGAATCAGCACTTACGTGATTTATGGAGAGCGGGGTTCTCGTTGCTGCGTGCTGAACGGAGCCGCTGCTCGCACCTGTCAGGTCGGGGACGAAATAATCGTTTGCTCCTCCGCATACATCGAGGAGCATCAGATGGTGGAGATCAAGCCGCGAGTGCTGACTTTCCACCGGGATAATTCTATCTGCGACCACATGTTCTACGAGGGTGCAATAGACGACGATGGAAGGATAACGTTCTCGATTCGCGAGGGCTCTCCCGGCGATAACGCGCTAAAACTCACTCCCTAGTAGGGCCTTTCGGTGACAGCTCGTGGCGCCGGGTCCCGGTCAAGGGCGTACTCGTCCCCAGTACTCTGGTACGCGATACAGTGCATTATCCCACTCGGCCACTATTCGGTCAGTTGCCATCAAGCCCAATCGGTTCTGCCCAGATCTGGGAAGACGATTTTGCTGCGCCAAAGGCAACTTCAGCTTCAGCCAGCGGCTGCGGGTAGAGGCGACCAATTTCACGGAATGTTTGGCCTTGGATCGTTGTCTTTAAGTCTGAGGTCCACGATGGCAAAACGACCTATCGACAAAAACGCAGAGTGGAGAACAGCCAATGTCAAGGAAAGCTCTCATCCTGGTTGAAGGCCATGCAAGAGGTAATGGAATACGATACATCCACGCGGCCCGGCGTCTTGGCTTTCATCCAATTACACTATCAGTTGATCCAACACAGTACGAGTATCTTGCGGCGGAAAGAAGCGAGGCAATCCGTGTCGATACAACCAATCTTGATACCTTGATTCGCGAATGTTCCAGGCTGCGTGAGACCAATGACATCGCTGGTATCACGGGCTTCTCGGGCATCGACGAGTCGGTCTATGCAACCGTTGGCAAACTATGTCGGCATTTCGACTTACCGGGACCCAACCCCGAATTGATTGAACGATGCTGTGACAAATTCTCTCAGCGCCAGCTACTTGCGGAAGCCGGAGTTCCGATACCCGCTTATCGCATGGCGCTGAATGTGGCAGAAGTAGAAAGCGCTGTCGCGGAGATCGGCTTTCCCGTAATTGTTAAGCCGGCAATCGGCAGCGGTAGCATCGGTGTCCGATTGTGCCGCAACGCCGATGAGTTAGCTGACCACACGACCTATCTGTTGGGTGGGAAGCACATCTGGCCGTCTTCGCCGAGGATATTGGTTGAGGAATTCGCGCGCGGCCCTTTTTATAGCGTGGAGATAATGGGCAATGAGGTTATTGGGATTGTCGCCGTTGATTTCGGCCCCCCACCGCATTTCGTCTTCCGTGAAACGACCTTCCCGGCCCCGCTTGCGGAAGACGATCATGACCGTATCGTTGATGTTTCGCTGAGGTGCTTGCAAGCTCTTGGCCTTAATTGGGGGCCAACGAACATCGAGCTCCGGTTGACTAATCATGGCCCGGTTGTAATCGAAGTGAATCCGCGTCTTGCTGGTGCGCTTGAGCCTGAACTGGTCCAACTGGCGAGCGGTGTCGATCTGGTCACCGAGCACATCAAGCTTGTCGTCGGCGAGGAATGGGATTTGCGCAGAAGGCATTTGCAGACCGCAGCCGCGCGGTTCCTAGTTGCTGATTGCGACGGCACCCTCGATTGGATCGATGGCGGCAGTCAGGCGATCGCGGTACCAGGTGTCGCTGAAATCAAATTGTATGTTGAACCCAACGCGCCGATCTTCAGGAAAGGCGATTTTCGAGACTGGATAGGACATGTCGTCGCCGTTTCACCCAGCCTTGCTCAGACCGAAGCGATACTCCAACGAGCTGTCGACTTAATCGCTTGGTCTATCACACCGCCGTCGGGCGAACAGGAGCGATCTGCAGCCCCACGACTCCCCCCCAACTGAGAGGTGATCCGTCGCCAGCATAAGAACTCTTACCCGCAATAGCTCGCCTTGTTGTCAAAAGCATAGCTGGAGTTCAAACTTATGAATATATCCAAGGGACCCCAGGCATTCCCTAGAAGTGAATACCTTCGCCGGCTCGGCTCGGTGAAGTTCGAAATGGGTCGGTGCGATATCGACGCGCTCGTCGTTTCCGACCAACATAACATTACCTATCTCACGGGGTACACCGCGCTATCAGCCTATGTTCCTCAGGCCGTTGTGGTTTCGATACGAGAAGAGGAACCGACGTTCATTCTGCGCCGCTGTGATGCGCCGGCAGCCATTCATCAATGTTTTATGGAGCGCGACAAAATCGTCGCATACCCCGAAGCGTATATTGGAAATCCTGACAAGGATGGCTATGACGCGGTAGTCGATTACTTGGAGGACGTCGGCCTCGCGAGTCGAGGCATAGGAATCGAGCTATGCTGCCTTCCATCGCAATCGGCGAAAAAGTTTAGGATGCGCCTGCCTGGTGCCACGATCGTCGATGCTACTAAGGCGGTCACTTGGAAAAGGCTCATCAAGTCAGATCTCGAGATAGCTGTAATGCGGGAGGCGGCGGCAATCTCAGACGCCGCGATTCGACGCGCTGCTGAGGTAATACGCCCCGGGGTGCGTGAAGCAGACGCGTGCGCGGAAATTGTGGCAACGTTGGTGCGCGGCGCAAACGGTAAGCCAGGAAGCGGGATCGAGGGAATAAGTTTGTGTTCATCACCGCGAACGGGAACGTGCCACATTCCGTGGAGCGAGGACGTTTTTCGCTATGGATCGCAGGTGAATCTCGAAATCGGCGGTGCGCGATATGGTTACTGTGCTGGGCTTATGCGCACTTACACGATCGGCTCACCCTCCGATCGTCTACGTCGCGTGCATGAGATCCAAGTCGCCGGCCTTGAGGTCGCTCTTGATGCGATACGGCCAGGAGCGACTTGCAGCGATGTTGCCAACGCCTTCAATCGCAGCATCGAGAAGCGGGGCCTCAAAAAGGAGACGCGTTGCGGCTATGCACACGGCATTGGTTGGTTGGAGCCGACCGCAAGCCTTAAGGATGGCGATATGACAGAGTTGCTACCAAACATGACCTTTCACCTGATGTTAGGTAATTGGATCGAGGAGGATTTTGGATACGTCATCAGCGAAACGTTCCGTGTCACAGACTCCGGCGTCGAGGTACTGACCACTGCTCCCCGGAAGATTTTTGAGATCTAAATTAGAATATGGCTTGTCATAACGACAGCGCGGACGTCCGGAATAGATCTTGCCGGTCGACGAGATGTCGCCTACCTTGTTGAAGTGCGGACGGCGAGCGGCGGTCGGCATGCGGGGCCGATCCGTGTCGAGGCGAAGCCGAACGCACGCTGGTCGCTGTACGACCAGTTCTCCTGCGGCCGATCAACTCGTCGACGACGTGACGCGCGAATGCCTTACGCGATTCCGGACACAGATCTCTGGTCGCCGCGTTGCTCGCGAACTGACGACCTGATCGCCCAGCGCGGCAAGCCCGGCATGATCGTCGCAGACCACCGCACGGAGTTTACCTCGAACACGGTCCTTGCCTGATCAATGGATCATCGCGCCGAAAATACATTCCGCTGCAAGCCCATGTGCGCAACATAAATGGCTGCACCTCTAGTCTACTCGCCACTGTTTAAAAGACTGGGGCAGGTCAATGCGCTTTCGTTACGACCTCAGAGCAAGTCTACAGGTCATAGTAGTAGGTAAGGTATGGACTCAATTTACCGATCTTGTCATAGAGCGCCCGCGCATGATAATTTGATCTGTCCGTATTCCAATAGATTCTCAGCCAGCCTTGGTCGCGACCGTAGGAGGCCAGATTCGTGAGCATGGCTTGGCCAATCCCCTGGCGCCGCGAAGACTCGTCGACATAGAGATCTGCGAGAAAACAGACCGGACGATCGCTAAGAGTATACGGGTGAATGACAAAGGTAGCAAAACCTATGGTAACGCCAGTTGCTGAGACCGCGATCAGCGCGTTAATCGGTTCGTCTGGGCGCTCGATGCGCCGCCAGATCCTATCTGTCGCCTGTTCTGATGAATTGAGACCTTGGTCGGCGCAATATGCGTACCAAAGGGACCGCCATGCATCGCGGTCGGCAGTGCCTGCGAGACGAATCTCCATGAGGGGCGGGCTCCGGCTGAGAATGGGCTCCAGGGCGCGAGGTGTTCGGCCTGAAAGGTTGACGGCTTGCGATAACTGCCACCGGCCCGCAAGACGTGCAGCACGCGACCGCCGGGTGTTATAAGATCTTTCCGCCTGTGACGGCGTCGTGGTCGCGCTGGAACTGGTTCCCGGGAGCTCGGTTCGCGATACGTCAAGCGCGAGTTGGGCGAGCGTTATCATGGGATCAAGTTCCCTCAGGTTTTCCCGCAGCACGTTTGCGACAGCGGTGCAGATCTAGTGCGATCTTTCCCTGCGACCACACGATGCAAACAATCTGACACCATAGGTGCATTCATCCCGAAGCGGGCTTCCGACCGCCGCGCTACACGCGCGACGGCGGGACAATCTAGCGGATGCGAGAGTTCTTCCAGCTTACCACGGAGATCTGCACCGCGTCGGCGCCATAATTGCGCATGCTTTAGAAAAGCAGACAATCATTGCAGTTCGCGCGCGCGTCCGGCGCCATTCCCAGTCACCCATATTGACTCAACGTTGCGCAGCATCATTTCTACAACACTAACTTGCTGCCCTTGTCGCGAAGTCAGGCGAGCGTCGATCTCGGGATAAATAAAGAAGGGCAGCGAAATTCGATCAGTCGGACCACTATGCACGACCTGGTGGGGCGTACTCTTGAAGCGGCCGTCGCTCAAGACCTGAAGGAGGTCGCCCAGATTGACTACGAGACTATCGGGCAGGCTCGGCACCGGCATCCATCGACCGCGGAACCACACCTGCAAGGAACGCAGGGGGAGTTCCTCTTGCAGCAGCAGCGTGAAGAAGCCATGATCCGTGTGCTTTGCGCAAGTGCCGCCGCGAGCTGGATACCGTATCACGCGTTGCCCAAGCGTCGGCGTGCTGAAATGGCGTTGGAACCATGCCTCTTCCATACCTATCAGGTCCGCCAGCGCATCCCCGATCTGGGGGACAATCCCGGCGAGCACGGTAGCCTGCAAAGCAAGCAGGTTTCTTGCGAAGCCAGGAGCCAAGGCTTCATCCGGAAGGCGCGTGCGGCCGGAGAACGGACGCCGGTCGCCTTCGTTCTCAATTCCGAGGTCGAATACCTCCTTTGGATCGAAGCCGGCCTCAGGATGTAGCATTTCGCCGTGTAAAGGACTGTATCCACGGGCGGCAGTGGGGTACACGTCCTGAAAGGCGTGCCCGTAGCGTTCCTTAACCGACTGTGGCAATGCGAAGAATCGCCGGGAAGCCTCAATGGCTTGCGCGATCTGTTCCCCGGGGATGCCGTGCTCGACAAGGTAGAAGAACCCGTATTCCTGGCATGCCATTTGCAGGCGCTGGCGCTCGTCACGTCGCGTTGCATCGTCTCTCAATTTCGAAAGTGAAATTTTCGGCAGCGTGGTCATAGTCAATCCCCTTTTTGGGCGCTTAAGTTGATTAGTGTTTGCCGCGGCTCTCAAAGTCGACAGTTCCTTGGATGTGGGCAACGCGCCGTCTCTTCCAATAATAACGAAAGTCGACATGATGTCCCATTCTAAGGCTAAGCCGATGGCTGGGCGGTGATTCCGTCTTAGCAATTGATCTCTAGCGCTTCCTGGTGAAGATAACAACGATTTGTATGTTAATATAGTTGTATATATTGTTACATCCGTCGCGGTTAGTTTAACATTATCACGGCCAAGATACTAAGAGCGATTTACAATTCTGAATTGCTTTATGACTTCCAGGCTCAATCCAGACCAGCGCCGACCTCCGGGTTTCATGGCAGGATCGGCCATCTCGAAGAGCTCTATGACGCGAGGTATCGCCAGCTACCTGAGCTCGTCCATCACACACGCCGTCCCGGACGATGGCCGAATGGCAGAAACCGACCGCTCGAAATTTTCCTATCCCATAGTCTTTTTCGACGCTATCCGGGTCGAGCGGTCAAGCTCAGGGACGAAGACTTCGTTCGCAAAAAAGCCATCTACATCGGGTTCGGCGTTCTGCCTGGCGGCACCAAGGAGCACATGAGCTGAGGAAGCGCTTGTCGACGTTATCCGCCGTCTCGACGAGACGACTAGCCGAGCAGCAAAGCAGGCAGCGATTTAGCTCCGTCTGCCGTCTCTCAAGGTTGTGTCGGCCAATTTCTCAGCCACCATAATCGTCGGAATGTTTGTGTTCGCCCGAGGGCAAAATGGCATGACGGAAGCGTCGGCGATCCTCAAACCCAAAA
>NZ_RZQP01000244.1:0-8581 GCF_003998165.1 Mesorhizobium sp. M7A.F.Ca.US.007.01.2.1
GGCTGCCGGACTGGCTGTTCAGGCTCTTGGCGCGGCGCATGCTGGCGATCGACCCGCAGGCGCGCTCGTCGATGTGGGACGATCTTCAGCGCGGCCGGCCGACGGAGATCGACGACTTGCAAGGTGCCATCTTGCGGCTGGCGGGGAAGGCCGGCACGCCCGTGCCGACGGTTCAGCGGATCATCGCCTTGGTGCGCGCAGCGGAAGCGGAGCGGCTTGGCTCGCCGGGCCTGGCGCCGGAGCAGATTGTTGCACCGGCCGGCCGTCGATCAACGTGATCTTCTGCCAGATTTTCCGCGACAGGTTGGACGCCAGGTTCTCGATGTCGTTGACGCCGTCGATGACCACGTCGTCATTGACCGACTGCGCGAACAATGCGGCGATCTTGCCGGTGATCGACAGCATTTCGGAGCAATAGTCGAGGTAACGCGCCAGGTCGGCGGCATTGGTGATGCGGGCGGGCGAATGCGACGTCGGCTTGAAATCGGCCGACAGCGCCGCCGGATCCTTGGTCAGCTGGTGCATGTCGATGACGTGGATCAGCGAGCGCAGGCCATGCAGCTGGCGAAAGACCTGCTTGCGCTTGATGCGCTCCTCGGAGCGGATCAAGGCGAGAAATCCGACAATGGCGAGGATGAACATGTTGAGCGAAGCTTCGATGCCTTGCACAGACTGGACGGCATCACCCGGTTTGGAAATGCGGTCGAATGGCAATACGGTTCCGACGAAGATGAACATCAGTGCGCCGGCAACGACAGCGGCGACGATGAGGCCGCGCAGCCACCAGATCGGCGCTTGCAGGGCCTTGGCGCCCTGTGCCAGGTCGCGCGACAGCGAGACCAGTTCGGCGGCAACGCCGCGCAGGCCGGCATCGGGGAAACGCTCCGCAACGCGCGTCTCCAGCCGTTCTGCGGTCTCGATGATCAGTTTCGGATCAAGCGTACGGTAGCGCATGTCCGATCGAACCTCAGGGTTGTGCTGGCTCGTTGGTGCGCCGGCCGTAGCGGTTGGGTCCAGGCTGCCCCGGAAACAGGCACAACACAAGGAAGGCCACGATCGAGACCACCGGCACGAACAGGATCAGCGCGGCAATGCCCGGCTTGTCCAAATCGTGCAGCCGCTTGACCGCCAGGGCAATGTTCGACCACAGCGAGGCGATGAAGGCGACGAAGAAGATGAACGACCACATGTTGCTCTCGGCCGAACCTTCCGGCACCAGCGTGAAGCGGTAGAGCGGGAAGGCCTGGATGATAGCGACGAGCAACCCGCCAAGAAAATAGGCCGCGCGACTGACGCGGCCCGAGGTTTTGAAGAAAAGCCAGGTGAGATCTGATCTGTCAGGCAAGCGGGTCCGGTCCATATTGATTGGCGCCCCTGGCGCCTTCGAGAATGCCGCATTCCACCAGAAACCAGATCGGGCCGATCAATGGCACCAGCATGATCAGGCTCCACCAGCCCGACTTGCCGCGATCATGCCAGCGCTTGGCGTAGACTGCGAGTGCGAAATAGATCGAGGCCAGAGCGATGAGAATGCCGATGATGCCGATCTGGGCGCCACTGGCCGTGGTGATGCGTGTACCGAGGATCGCATCGAGAATAAAGGCAACGATGCCAATGACGATGAAAACGCCAATCGCGGCCCAGAACTTGCCACGGTTGATGCGACCGTCAAAACTTGTGAGCAGATACTTCCAGTCCATGTCACCCCTCCATGATGAACCCGCGCGACCGATTGTCGCGCCGGCGGAAGGTGCGCCCGCTTTGCGCAAAGATCAATCGCGCAGCAATTCGTTGATCGAGGTCTTGGACCTGGTTTTGGCGTCGACGCGCTTGACGATGACGGCGCAGTAGAGGCTCGGACCCGGCTCGCCGTTCGGAAAGGGCTTGCCCGGCATCGCTCCGGCGACGACGACGGAATTCGGCGGCACTTCGCCATAGAAAATCTCGCCGGTAGCGCGGTCGACGATCTTGGTCGACTGGCCGATGAAGACGCCCATGCCGAGCACCGAGCCTTCGCGCACGATGCAGCCCTCGACCACTTCCGAGCGCGCGCCGATGAAGCAATTGTCCTCGATGATGGTCGGACCTGCCTGCATCGGCTCCAGCACGCCGCCGATGCCGACGCCGCCGGAAAGATGCACGTTCTTGCCGATCTGGGCACAGGAGCCTACCCCGACCCAGGTGTCGATCATGGTGCCTGTATCGACATAGGCGCCGACATTGACGAAGGACGGCATCAGCACGGCGCCCGACGCGATATAGGCCGAGCGACGCACGATCGACCCCGGCACGGCGCGAAAGCCCTCCTTTTCGAAATCGACAGCGCCCCAGCCATCGAACTTCGACGGCACCTTGTCCCACCACGTCGCTTCGCCGGGACCACCCTTGATGATCTCCATCGGGTTGAGCCGGAAGGACAAAAGCACGGCCTTCTTCAGCCACTGGTTGACATGCCACTTGCCGTCGGCCTGCCGCTCGGCGACGCGGACGACGCCGCGGTCGAGCAGGTCAAGCGCCGACTGGATGGCATCGCGCGTTTCGCCGCGCGTCGCAGTCGAAATCGCATCGCGTTCCTCGAAGGCCTTCTCGATGCTCTTTTCGAGGCTCGCCAGATCGGGCTTCGACATGAATTCGCTCCATTACCAAGCTGTTAAGGGGCTGAGCCTTAACCTGTTTTGAAAGTCGCGCGGACCCTATGTTAAGGCTTAATGGGGGTCAATCGCGTGTGCGTCACGGGACGGCGCAGTTAAGGGAATTGGACGGGTAGTTATGACTCCTATGGAAAAGGCGGGGTGGACGCCGCTGCCGCATTCGGACGAGGATCTGGAGCGGTCGAAGAGCGTGCCTGACACGCCGCAGACGCGTGCCGAAACCTACCGGCTCGCCTGGAACGATCCCGACTTCATGACGCGGCGCGAGTTGCGCGCGGTCAGGCTGCAACTCGAACTCCTGAAACCGGAAATGATCCTAGCCGAACGCGGCATCCGCTCGACGGTGATCCTGTTCGGCGGTGCGCGCCTGCCGGAACCCGGCGGCGAGGCCTGGGCGGCCAAGAACGAGACGCAGAAGAAGAACCTCGAAGAGAACAGCAAATACTACGAGGAAGCGCGCAAATTCGCCCGCCTCTGCTCGCAGCAATCGGCTACCTCCTATTACCGCGAATATGTCGTGGTGACCGGCGGCGGGCCTGGCGTGATGGAAGCGGGAAACCGCGGCGCCGACGATGTCGGCGCGCCGTCGATAGGCCTCAACATCGTCTTGCCGCACGAGCAGGCGCCGAACATCTATGTGACGCCGGAGCTCTGTTTCAACTTCCATTATTTCGCTATCCGCAAGATGCATTTCGTCATGCGCGCCAAGGCGGTCGCGGTGTTTCCGGGCGGCTTCGGCACGATGGACGAATTCTTCGAGACGCTGACCCTGATCCAGACAGGGCGCATGGAGCGCGTGCCGGTGATCCTGTTCGGCAAATCCTTCTGGAAGCGGGCGATCGATCTCGATTTCCTCGCCGAGCAGGGCACGATCAGCCCCGGCGATCAGGACATCATCGACTTCGTCGACACCGCGGATGAGGCGTGGGGGATTATCAGCCGGTTCTATAAGTTAGGAGAGTAGGGCTGGGGATCGGGGAATTGAAGAATTGAAGAATTGAAGAATTGAAGAATTGAAGAATTGAAGAATTGAAGAATTGAAGAATTGAAGAATTGAAGAATTGAAGAATTGAAGAATTGAAGAATTGAAGAATTGAAGAATGAAGAATTGAAGAATTGAAGAATTGAAGAATTGAAGAATGAAGGGATTGTGGCTCTGCGTTCGGATCAATCCCCAATTCGTCATTTCATCATTTCTTCATTTCCCCTCCCCCCTCTCCACAATCGCCGTCAGAAACCCCGCCAGATCGTCGGTGACGAAATCGACATCATCCTCATTGGCCGGGTCGCGCTCCCATATCTCGGAAAAGGTCGGCTCGAAATTGCGCGGCACGATCAGCACCGTGGTCATGCCGAGCGACTTCGGCACCGAAAGGTTACGGGCAAGATCCTCGAACATCACCGCATTGTGGCCGGTGACGGCGTGGAGTTCGGCGAACTTCTCGTAGGTCTGGCGCGCCGGCTTGGGATTGAGCCCCGCAGCGACGATGTCGAAGATGTCGTCGAAATGGTCGAGGATGCCGAGCTGGCGCGCGGTGCGCTCGGCGTGCCTGCGGTCGCCGTTGGTGAAGATGAACTTGCGGCCGGGAAGCTGGCGGATGGCGGTGCCGAGAACGGGATCGGGCACCAGCCATGAATAGTCGATGTCGTGGACCTTCTCGAGGAAATCGTCGGGGTCGATGCCGTGGCGTGTCATCAGGCCGTTCAGCGTCGTGCCATATTCGCGGTAGAGCTCCTTCTGCAACTTGCGCGCATCGTCGCGCGGCAATGCCAACAGTTCGCCGACATAGGCGGTCATCTTGACGTCGATCTGCGAGAACAGATTCGAATGGTGCGGATAGAGCGTGTTATCGAGATCGAAGACCCAGTCGGTGACATGGGCGAAGCGGGCGGGGTCAGGGAGCGTGGTCATGGACTCCTTATGGCATGAAACGCGCATTCCGAAAGCGACTTTATCCACAACTTCTGCTCGTTGAGGTTGCGTAAATCGTCTCACGATTCAAATTTTAGGCATCTGGGAAAGGTGGCCTTCAGGGCTTGCTGGCAGAGAGGCAGTCTTGTGGGAGCAAGCGATGAACAGCATAATTCTGAGATCCGCCGCCGTTGCTTTCGCCTCAGTCGCGGCCTCTCTCCTGCTGACCCTGATCATCGTTCCGGCCATGGGATTTCCGGTCAACCGGACGATCTGGCTGACCTCCACGCTCTGTCCGCTGGTGCTGGCGTGGGCCGCCAGCGCAAGCACTTTCTGGCAAAGCGACAGGCTGAAAAACGCGCATCGCGATCTCGCCCGAGCCCATGCCCAGCTCGCCGCCGCGCATCGCCGCCTGGCGGAAAAGGCGAGCCGCGACGACATGACCGGCATGCTCAACCGGGAAAGCTTCTTTGCCGCGCTCGACGGTTCGCGCCGCAAGTCCGATCGCGGCGCGCTGCTGATCATCGATGCCGACCACTTCAAGACCATCAACGACAATTTCGGCCACCTGACCGGCGATGACGCGCTGCTTTTGATCGCCAGCGCGATTCAGCGCGGCGTGCGCAGCGGCGATGTGCTCGGCCGCATCGGCGGCGAGGAATTTGGCGCCTTTCTGGTTGGCGCCACCGAGCAGGAGGCCAAGCGCGTCGCCGAGCGCATTCGCCGCGAAGTCGAGCTGATCCGCTTCCGGCCCGTCGACGAGCGGACCATTCCGCTCACGGTCAGCATCGGCGGTACTGTCTGCGGCGAGGAAGCCAGCGTGTCGGAGTTGATGCGCGCCGCCGACCGGCGCCTCTACCAGGCCAAGCACCAGGGCCGTAACCTGACGATCATCGACACCGGCATTTCCGAGGCGGCGTGATCCGATCTGCCGCAACCGGCCTGTTAAGAAAACTCTAACCCTGTTTGCACTCGGTTGTACCGCTTAGCCGGGTTTTCACTGCTTTGCGGCCAGACTTGGCACGATACTGGCTTCCACGGTGATGCATGTGTCGTTCCGGGAATTGCCGTTCTGGGAACGCCATGCAGTGCCGAAGCCCAGCCGAGAGACCAGCCATGAGTTTCATCATCAAGAAAATGTCACGCCGCGCGCTCGTGCAGGCGTTGATCGCATTGCCTGCCCTGTCCTTGTTCCGCAAGCTGCCTGATGCCGATGCCGCCGGTCCAAAGCCCGACCCGAACGAGATCGTCGAGGTCGATGGCTGGATCCTGAAGCGGAGCGACCTGGCATGATCTTCGACAGCTACGAGGCGTATCGCGCTGCGAACTTCACCCCGAAGGTCTGCATCCTCGGCTCCGGTCCGGCCGGCATGACCATTGCCCGCAAGCTTGGCGCGGCCGGCATTCCGGTGGTGGTGATGGAGGCCGGTCCGCGCGAATTCAGCGACGACTCGCAGGACTTTTACCGGGGCAGCACGGTCGGAGATTTCTATTTCGATCTCGACATCACCCGGCTGCGGTTCATGGGGGGCAGTTCCAACCACTGGGCAGGCTGGTGCCGCGTGCTCGACAAGCAGGATTTCGAGCCGAAGGCCTGGGTACCCGATACGGGCTGGCCGATCGCCCGCACCGACATCGAACCCTATCTGCCGGAAGTGCGCGATATTCTCGACCTTCCGGCCCTCCGGCCCGATATGCCGATCTCGGACGACATTCGCTGGGTGCAGCTGATCAAGAGCCCGGCCGTGCGCTTCGCCGAGAAGTTCGGCGATGAACTCGACAAGGCCACGAACATCGCGGTGGTGCTCAACACTTGTGCCACCGAACTTGCCGGCGACGGCAGACGCGTGACTGGCGCCAGGCTGTGGTCGAACGGACAGGATGCCGGCTCGTTCAGCGCTGACTATTTCATCGTCTGCACCGGTGGGCTGGAGAATTCGCGGCTGCTTCTGTGGTCCAACCAGCGCTCGAACGGCGGCGTCGTGCCGAATGCAACTGCGCTTGGCCGCTACTGGATGGAGCATCCGACCTTCGAGGGCGGCAACGCCATCCTGGCCGACTACAACGCGTTCGAGGTCGACGCCGTCAACGAGGCCTTCTTCTCGCCGACGTTTGCCGCCATGGAGCGGCTGCAGATCATGAACTTCGGCATCCGGCTGATCGAGACGCCGTATCCCGGGGTCAAGAGCCTTATCGCCGACCTCGCCTGCACGGCGCCCAGCATGGCGGAATGGATGTCCTACCAGCTCAGTCAGCGACTGCGCTGCGCGGCCCAGCTCTACGTCGCCTGGGAACAGGCGCCGCTGGCCTCCAACCAGATCGAGTTGTCGAAGACCGATGTCGACCATGCCGGCGTGCCGCGCATCGAACTGCACTGGAAGAAATCCGAACTGGAACATCGCACCCTTCTCGAAGGGCTCAGACTGTTCGGCGCAACGCTGATCGAGAAGAATCTCGGCCGCGTGCGCATTGCCGACTGGATCAGCAATGGTCAGGACTATCCGACCAACGACGAGACGGCGGGCCATCACCATATGGGCGGCACGCGCATGGGCACCGACATCAGCAAGAGCGTGGTCGACGCCAACTGCAAGGTGCACGGCATGGACAATCTCTATGTCGGCGGCTCCTCGGTGTTCTGCACGTCGGGTCAATGCAACCCGACGACGACGATCACCGCGCTGGCCTGCCGGCTGGGCGACCATCTCAGCAAGGTGGTCACCGCCTGACGGCTGCAGGGCAGCATGCTGCCTAGGGCAGTTCACCGTTTCACGGAACGGCGATCCGCTCTAACTCTTTGTTTGACGCAATTCCGGACGGAAAACCGTTTCACACTTTTCCTGGAATGCTCTAGAGCGTCGCCGGATCGAGCGCCGGCTGGTCCTTGCGCCGGGCGACGATTGCCGCGAAATCGGCGGTCTGGAAGGCATCGCGCAAGGCGTCGAAGGACGGCAGCACGAAATAGGCGCGCTGGAACTTGTCGATCTCGTAGCCGGTGCGCATCACCGTTTCCAGGTCGAAGGGCACGTGGTGGGCGTCCTTGCCTTCGACGGCGAACTGCAGCTCGGTAAACGACGACATAAGGCCGGCGCCAAAGGCCTTCAGCGGCTGGCCGGCCTCCCGCATCAGGCCATATTCGGCCGTGTACCAGTAGAGCCGGGAAATCATCTCGTCGCCACCCAGCGCGATGATGTCGCCGGCCTTCTCGCCATACATCTGCATGAAATCGGCGAACACCGGTTGCGACAGCGCCGGCACATGGCCGAAGAAATCATGGAACATGTCGGGCTCGACAATGTAGTCGAGCTCCTGCCTGGTCCGCAGCCAGTTGGTGACCGGGAAGCGGCGATCGGCGAGATGGTCGAAAAACGGAGCCGCGGGAATGAGCCCCGGCACCGCGACGATCTCCCAACCGGTCAGTTTGCGCAGCTTGGCGCTGACCTCGTCGAAGTCGGGAATACGGTCGAGCAGGCCGAGTTTTTCGACGCCGTCGAGGTAGGAATGGTGGGCGAGCTTGCGCGTCAGTCTGGTCTGGCGGTCGCACAGCGTGCGCCACACCGCCTGCTCTTCATCGCTGTAATCGTAACCCTGCGACACGGTGAAATCGGCACGGCAGACCGAGTAGTCGCCGCGCAATCCTTGCGCCGCGCAGTCGCGGGCGTATTCGGCAACGCTCATCGTCGTCATGGTTTTTCTCCTCGCAAAGCAAATCGCTGACGTGCTGAACGTTAAGCGGATTTGCGGAGGCGAATCGGTTTTGATGATGGCTCGAATTCGGAAATCGGGATAATATTCACTCAGAAATTCCCAGGAAGGAGTGAAAATGCCTCGATTCGATGATTTCGAGATCAAGATGCTCGATGTCCTGCAGCGCGACGGGCGCAAACCGGTTTCCGAGCTGGCGCAAGAGATCGGCCTGTCGACGACACCATGCGCGCGGCGCTTCGAGGCGCTGCAGGAGGCCGGCATCATCAAGGGATTTGCCGCCGTGATCAGCCGCCGCGCTGTCGGGCTGATT
>NZ_RZQP01000245.1:0-8525 GCF_003998165.1 Mesorhizobium sp. M7A.F.Ca.US.007.01.2.1
CGGCTTCGCGCTCGCTGCCGAGGCCGTCGACCAGCGAACGGATGCGGGATTCATTCTCGGAATAGGAGCGTTCGATCTGGTTGACTTCGCTGTGGACAAGCGTTTCCAGTTCGACGGCGCGGGCAAGCGTGCGTTCGATGCCTTCGCCCATCGCCGCGACCTCGCGACGAACGGCCTGGCCGATCATCATGACGCGATCCTGGGCAAGGTTTTCCGGCTCGGTCAGGCGGAAGGCCACTTCGGTCATCGACTGTGCGGCGATGCGCATTTCCTGGGCGCGGCGAATCATGGCGGCGAAGGCCCAGAACAGGATGACAGGCACGATGGCCGCGACGGCGAGGCCGATCAGTTCCGGACGGGCGAGGAACTGGTCGAGCGTGCGGATTCTCCAAATGCTCGGTCCGAAAAGCAGATTGGCCAAACCACCGGCACCGGCGAACCAGGCGAGCGAAACGAAGGCGACGACCCAGTAAATGGTGTTCGAGGCACGCCTGTTGAGGCTGTGCAGGAGCGTCTTGTAATCCTTCTGGCGATCGTCATTGGCCGGCGCGAAACCTGCGGGCTGGGCGCCATTGCGCGGTTCCACGGGGCGCAATTCGGCAGGTTTGGCCTTGGGCGCGGGTTTCGCGGCCTGGTTTTGGTTGACCACCGGCTCCGGGTTCTGTTCCGGCTTATGATTGCGTCCCTCGCGCGCCAGCTCGTCGGCCGCCTGGGATATCTGCGCTTCAAGATCCTCCATCGAAGCCGCGATATCGAGGTCGCCGCTGCCGATCTCATTGCTGAGGTCGAGATCGAGTGCCTTTTCCAGTTCCCTGGCCACTTCGCTGTCGAGAGTTCTCGTCGTCGGTTTCTTTGCCATGCCTTCGCTACCCTGTACTAGCTGCCGCGGGCTTATAATTCTGTTTGTCTTGCCCCGCGCAGGAGGCTGAAAATGGACCCCTCGTATCGTAATGACACAGGGGGGTAAAGAAAACATGCATTCCGCGGGATACGTAAAACTTTAAATATAAGGTTAACGGAACTGTGATTTGGACGCCGCTTTGGCAACATTTTTCCGGGCCATTCATTAACCCGTTGTCCATTGGATTCGCCTAGGTTTTTGGGCGAGTCGAAGAAACGGAGTTCGAGTTCATGCGTGGCGAAAGCGGCATCGCCTTCTCAATGCCCGGGGGAGATGTATCCGGACCAAGACGGTCACGGCCGGTCGATTTGGCACACCTTGCCCGCCAGACGATGGGTGACCGCAGCCTTGAGCAAGAGGTTCTGGCGCTATTTGTACAGCAGGCGCTGTCCGTGCGCGACAGAATAGTCGACGCCGATATCAAGGACCGGCTTCTGCTCGCCCATGGATTAAAGGGTTCGGCACGGGGCGTGGGCGCCTTTGCCATCGCCGATTGCGCCACCGAGATCGAGCACCGGCCGGAAGACGGCCAGACGCTCAAGCGGCTTGGTACGCTGATCGACGAAGTGCGCGATTTCATCGCCGCCATCAACCGCTGAATCCGCGCCGAATCCGATTTGCGGAAAAACGTCATCGGGCGGCGCTTTCATGCGGCAGTTGACTTGTCAGCCGGAGTGATTATCTCGGCTGCAACTCCCTTCAGGTGACAAATGACCAAGCTGACTTTCATTGCCCATGACGGCACGCATTTCGACATGGACGCCGAGAACGGCTCTACGGTCATGGAGAACGCGATCCGCAACGCCGTGCCCGGGATCGAAGCCGAATGCGGCGGTGCCTGCGCCTGTGCCACCTGTCACGTCTATGTCGACGAAGCCTGGACGTCTGAAGTCGGCGAGCCGGAAGCGATGGAAGAGGACATGCTGGACTTCGCCTACGACGTCCAGCCCAATTCGCGCCTGTCATGCCAGATCAAGGTCCGCGATGCGCTTGACGGCTTGGTCGTGCGGGTGCCTGCCCGCCAGGGATAAGCGCAACCTTTTTGCCAACTGATTTTTCCCGCTGTGGCTTGGCAGCGGGGCGATGGTCATGCAGTGTCCTGCTGTTTCACCACAGCGCCGCGCGTCCTCTTGGACGCGCAAAGGACGCTGTAGCACTTTTATTTGCGCGTGATCCTTTCCGAAAATCGATCCGATTTTCGGGGTCATGCGCAGCGAGGCACAGGCATGACCGACATCACCAGGACAGACGTGCTTATTGTCGGGGCAGGGCCGGTCGGCCTGTTTGCCGTGTTCGAGCTCGGCCTGTTCGACATGAAGTGCCACCTGATCGACATTCTCGATCGGCCGGGCGGCCAATGCGCCGAACTCTATCCGGAAAAGCCGATCTACGACATTCCAGGCTGGCCTTCGATCTCGGCGCAGGGGCTGGTCGACAAATTGCTCGAGCAGATCGCGCCGTTCAAGCCCGATTTCAGCTACAACCGAATGGTTTCCAGCCTGGAAAAACTGGAGGACGGCAGTTTTCGCGTCACCACCGACGAAAACGAGGTGTTCGAGGCCAAGGTGGTGGTGATTGCCGCCGGCGGCGGCTCCTTCCAGCCCAAGCGTCCGCCGATCCCCGGCATAGAGCCCTATGAAGGCAAGAGCGTCTTCTATTCGGTGCGCCGGATGGAGGATTTTCGCGGCCACGACCTCGTCATTGTCGGCGGCGGCGACTCGGCGCTCGACTGGACGCTGAACCTGCAGCCGGTGGCAAAGAGCGTGACGCTGGTGCACCGGCGGCCTGAGTTCCGCGCCGCTCCCGACAGCGTCAACAAGATGTATGCCATGCAGGAGATGAAGCAGCTGGAGTTCCAGGTCGGGCAGGTGACCGGATTGACCGGTGCCGACGGCCAGCTGTCATCGGCCACCATCAAGGGACCTGACGGCGATGTCGAGGTGCCTTGCACGCGCATGCTGCCGTTCTTCGGCCTGACCATGAAGCTCGGACCGATCGCGGAGTGGGGTCTCAACCTTCACGAGAACCTCATTCCGGTCGATACCGAAAAATTCCAGACATCGGTGCCCGGCATCTTCGCGGTCGGCGACATCAACTGGTATCCGGGCAAGCTGAAGCTGATCCTGTCGGGTTTCCACGAAGTGGCGCTGATGGCGCAGGCCGCCAAGCGCATCATCAGCCCCGGCGAGCGCATCGTTTTCCAGTACACGACCTCATCGACCAGCCTGCAGAAGAAGCTCGGCGTCTCCGGCTGAACTTTACTCGGCCAGCATCGGCGCCGCATTGTCGGCGTAGCCGCGAAGCTCCTTTTCGGGCATCAGCGTCAGCGTGATCAGCCCCAGCAGCAATGTAGCGGCGGCGACGGCAAAGATCATCACGAACGGCTCGACCGTCGCGCTATGGCCAGCGATCCGCACGCCTTCACCGGCAAGCGGCAAGCCGTAGCCCAGAGCGACCGCGCCGAGCATGGCGACCCCAAGCGCACTGCCAAGCGAACGCAGGAATGTCAGCACGCCCGTCGCGACGCCGAGATGCACGCGATCGACGGCGTTCTGGACCGACACGGTGGTGACCGGAAACGTCGTTCCGGTTCCAAACCCGATGCAAATCGTCAAGACCTCGACCTCCAGCAGCGTTGCATATCCTGCGACGACGGCCAGCAGGCAGAGGCACAGCATGCTGAAGACGACGCCCACCATCGCAATGCGCTTGTAGTGGGTGAAATGCGGGATCATACGCCCGCTGAATGCCGCGCCGCCGACGGTCCCCAGCAGAAGCCCAAGCATCGCGATGCCCGACTCCGCTGCCGACAAGCCGAGCACCGCCTGAAGATAGACGGGCAGGTACACAGCCATGCCGACGCTTGCGGCCTGAAGCAGGAACATCGAAAGCGTGCCCGCCAGAACGATTGGATTGCCAAGCACTTCGAGTGAGATGAGCGGCTCGGCGGCGCGCATGAGCCGCAAGGCAAAAGCGCTCCAGAAAATCGCCGAACCGCAGAGAACGCCGATGACTTCAAGCGAAGTCCAGGGATAGGCGCTGCCGCCCCAGTTCAAGGCGAGCAGCAGCAGCGCCGTGGCAATTATCAGAAGCAGCGCGCCCAGGCCGTCGATGCGATGGCGCTTTGCGGCAATGGGCAGTTTCTTGAGCGGCTTGTTGATGATCGCCATCGCAAGAAAACCAAGCGGAATGTTGATCCAGAAGATCAGTGACCAGTGCAGGTGCTCTGCGAAAGTGCCGCCGAGCAACGGACCGGCAATGCTGGCGACAGCCCATGTGCCGGAGAACCAGGCGGCATAGCGTGCCCGCTCGCGCGGCGGCACGAGATCGCCGACGACGGTCTGCGTCAAAGCGAACAAGCCGCCGCCACCGGCGCCCTGGATCGCCCGCCCGACAACCAGCACAAACATGTTGGGAGCCATCGCACTGACCACCGATCCCGCCAAAAAGATCAGGATCGCGGCATAGACGGTCGGCCGGCGGCCGTAGACATCGGAAATCTTGCCGTAGAGCGGGGCCACGGCTGTAGCGGTCAGGAGATAACCGGTGACGATCCATGGCAGATAGTGTGCGTTTCCGAGCGCATGCCCGATGGTCGGCATGGCCGGCGCGACAATGGTCTGATCGAGTGCCGCCAACAGCATCGACAACAGCACGCCGCCGATGATGGCGTTCTTTTCGCGCTCTGTTATCGGCGTGCCGGTTTCCGCCATCGTTTTCTCATCGACAGCCTGGTCCATGATCGTTCATCCATAAGCTTGCGATTTGACCGGCGCTGTTCAGCCGCTCCGGCTTCATGACCGTTTGGATCGGATTGGTGTTTTAAGCTCGTCTGGCGAGCCTGATATGTCGTCCCATATAGGCCGGTTTCGACGGCGGCTCGAAAGTTTTTGGAATCTGGCACTACGCTTCGGTGAATTTGGCTTTCAGTTCGGGTGTGTTCAGGCCGGCGGCAGTCGTCCGTTGCCGATGCGCTCCATGCGGTAGCGCAGCAGCCGCAAGATGCGGCTTTCGAAATTGACGCTTTCGACGCGGTCGAACTGAAGCTGGGCGCGGTCGTGCCTGGCCAGAACAGCCGCGGTGATCGCGGCCGCCTTGGCCTTGGCGGCGTCGCAGTTCTTTTGCGGGTAGGTGGCTTTCAAGGCCTCTTCGAGTTCGCCGCCATGGTTCTTGGCGATTTCGACATGGCGCTCCTCATGGCGCTTGATGTCGGCCGACAGCGTATCCCAGAACAGCCTGACATCGGCATCGGCCTTGCGCGGCCGGCGCCACTCGGGAAGGATCACCTTCACCTTGACGGTCACCACCGCGTCGGCAATCCGGCAGGAACTCGGTGTCTGCGCATAGCTGATGCGGG
The DNA here is from genome assembly GCF_003998165.1 of Mesorhizobium sp. M7A.F.Ca.US.007.01.2.1. Taxonomy (NCBI): domain Bacteria; kingdom Pseudomonadati; phylum Pseudomonadota; class Alphaproteobacteria; order Hyphomicrobiales; family Phyllobacteriaceae; genus Mesorhizobium; species Mesorhizobium sp. M7A.F.Ca.US.007.01.2.1. The sequence continues at coordinate 5,259 of NZ_RZQP01000245.1, forward strand.
TGGTGAACGCCATTTGCGTGGCGCCCGGGTGCCGCGTGCCGGTGCTTTTCACCTCCGGCCCGCGTTTGGAGAGTTGTGCCTCGATGTCATCGAGCGTGCTGCCGCCAATGGCGAAATAGCTGTACGTCTTGACGAGATTGGCCGCCGCCGCCGGGTGCGGCGTTATGGCGAGCAGCAGCGCGCAAGCCAAGGATTGTTTCACGCCCAAGGACTGTTTTTCATGCCAAGCATGGATCGTTTCATCATGTTGCCTCTTCGACCACCTTGCTTTACGGCCGTTGCCGGCGCAATGAAATTGATCCGCCAGGGATCACACATGATTGATGAACTCCATGGTCGATGAGCAATGACGGCCAGGCGATGGCAGTTGGCGCATGGACGCCATCTCGACCTTGGCGGCAAGGCCGTGGTCGTCGGCATCCTCAATGTCACGCCCGACAGCTTTTCCGACGGCGGCCAGTTCGACGCCCCTGAAAAGGCGCTGGCCCAGGCGCGCCGCATGATCGGGGAAGGGGCACTGGTTGTCGATGTCGGGGGAGAATCGACGCGCCCAGGTGCTGCCGCGGTATCGGCCAGCCAGGAACAGGCCCGCATCCTGCCGGTGATCGAAGCGCTGGCGGGCGTGAACGAGGTGCTGATTTCGGTCGATACCTATCGCGCCGACACGGCGCGGCTGGCGGTCGCCGCCGGCGCGCATATCGTCAACGATGTCTGGGGTTTGCAGCGCGAGCCCGATATTGCTCGTGTCGCCGCCGATACCGGTGCCGGGCTTGTCATCATGCATACCGGGCGGGATCGCCAGAAGCTGCCGGACGCGATTGCCGATCAGTTGGCATTCCTGCGAAGGTCGCTGGAAATCGCCCGCCAGAACGGCATCGCCGATGATCACATCGTGCTCGATCCCGGTTTCGGATTCGCCAAGGAGACGGCGGAGGAGAATCTCGACCTGATGGCACGCTTTTCGGAATTGCATGCACTCGGCCTGCCGCTGATGGCCGGCACGTCGCGAAAACGCTTCATCGGCACGGTCACCGGCCGTGATGCCGCCGACAGAGGGGTCGGAACAGCGGCGACCAGCGTCATTTTGAGGCTCCAGGGCGCCGATCTGTTTCGCGTCCACGATGTCGCATTCAACGTGGACGCATTGGCGCTCGCCGATGCTATGCTGGCGCGTCAAACCGACCGGGCGAGAAACTGATCGATGTATGTCATCCGCATGAAGAACTGCGCTTTCTTTGCCCGGCACGGCGTGCTGGACGAGGAGGAACGGCTCGGCCAGCGCTTCTATGTCGATGCCGTTCTGACCGTTGATCCAGGCCGGGCGCTTGCCGAAGATTCGATCGAGGATACAGTCCACTACGGCGTTGCATTCAGCGTCATTGAAAAGATCATCACCGGGCAGCGCCGTTTTCTGATCGAGTCGCTGGCGCTCGAAGTGGCCCGTGCGCTGACGGCGCGTTTTCCGCAGATAAAGAAAGCCGAGATCACGGTGCGCAAGCCGAACGCACCAGTGCCCGGCGTGCTCGATTATGTCGAGGTGACCGTTGTCTGGCCCGAATAGTACCGTTTATCTCAGCCTTGGCGGCAATCTTGGCGATCCGGCGAAATCCATGAGCGCGGCGCTGCGCATGCTGGATGCCGACGCGGATACGCGTGTCACCGGCGTCTCCTCGCTTTATCGCACACCGCCCTGGGGCAAGCTCGATCAACCGGATTTTCTCAATGCGGCCGCCGAAATTTCCACCGTGCTTGCACCGCGTGCCTTGCTCGACCTCTGCCTCGATGCGGAGCGCAAGCTGAAGCGGGTGCGCGAGGAGCGGTGGGGGCCGCGGCTGATCGACATCGACATTCTGGTGTTCGGCGACCGCGTCATCCACGAGACCGGGCTGGAGGTGCCGCATCCGCGCATGCTGGAGCGCGCCTTCGTGCTGGCGCCGCTGGCCGAGATCGCGCCCGGCCTGGTTGTCAGCGGTCGCAGCATCACCGATCGCCTGGTCGCCGTCGATACCTCAGGCATCGAGCGATTGTCGTCCGGCCGGGATTGGTGGCTGGCCTAGGTGACACCGGCCTGCAAACGGCGCAGCGAGGCCTCTAACCCGAGAAGCCGCCACCATCCAGGAACGTCTGCTCCTGCGAGGTGGTTTCGCGGCCAAGCATCCTGTTTCGATGCGGAAAACGGCCGAATTGCTCAATGATATCACGATGTTCGACAGCATACTTCAGATAGGGCTCGGCCCTGGCCTGCGTCAGCTCGACCGAAATATCCTGGTCGGCCAGTAGCTCCGAATGCTCATAAGGCAGGTAGAGGAAAACGCGGAGTTCTTCCTCGAGTGCCAGGTCATGACCAGCCGCGATCGCCTTCTCTGCGAAATATCTGGCGAGCGGATCGGTCGCGTACATATGGCCGGTGCCGCGAAAGCAGTTCCGCGGAAACTGGTCGAGCAGGATCATCAGCGCCAGCGCGCCTTCGGTATGTTCCAGCCAGTCGTCGCATTCACGCCGCGCGGCGGCGTAGTGCAGGTCGAGAAAGCGGTCGCGGAACTCGGCATCGAATGCTTCGTTCTTCTCGAACCAGGCATCCTCGCCGGCATCGCGCCAGAATTTGGTGACCGACAGGGCTCTGCTGTCCAATTTCATACCTAATTCCTTGCTCCGTCGGCGGGTTCGGACTTGTGCAGCACACCCGCGGTCTCTTCGTTGAGTGCCTGACCAAGCCGGCGCGGCGTCGAGAGCGGTGTCGGAATCGGCGTGCCGATATTGCCTCTCAGGAAGCGCTGTCCGGCGCGAATGCCTTCGGCGAGCTGGGTTTCGAAGCGGTCGGTGTCGCGGCGCCTGACATCTTCGATCGTTTCAGCCACGTCTTCGGGATCGACGCCCAGAGATTCCAGGGCCGAGCCGCCGAAAACAAGTGCGGATTCGAAGGTTTCGCGCAGTTGGTAGTCGACGCCGGCACGTATGAGCTGCAGCGCCGTTCCACGGTCGAATGCGCGGGCCAGCACGGTGAGCAGTGGGAATTCGGCCTTGATCAGCTGGGCGATGCGAACAGCCACATCGGCCTTGTCGACGCAGATCAGCACGGCGCGCGCCCGGCCGGCACCGGCGGCATGCAGGATGTCCAGCCGCGTGCCGTCGCCATAGTAGACCTTGAAGCCGAAATCGGCCGCCGCCTGGATCATTTCGACGTCATTGTCGATGATCGAGACGTCGATGCCGCGCAGCAACAGCGGCTGGCTGGCGATCTGGCCGAAGCGGCCGAAGCCGATGATC
>NZ_RZQP01000246.1:0-8516 GCF_003998165.1 Mesorhizobium sp. M7A.F.Ca.US.007.01.2.1
CCGAAAACCTGTTCTTCCATGGCTGTTGTCATCATCGTCTCCTGCCGCGCGAACCCGGTCGCGATTGCGACGCGCGGGCGCGGCCCTTGGCCTTGTGAAACGACCGCTTGGAGCCCGGCAGAGGCTTTGGGTCGGTCAACATCTCAAAGCGCATCGCGCCGGCCATCGGCGCGACCTCGATAAGCCGGACCTCGACGCGGTCCGCGAGTTGGTAGCCTTTGCCAGAGCGTTCTCCGAACAGGGAGCGAGCCGTTTCATCGTATATATAGTAATCGCCGCCCAGAGTTGACACCGGGATGAAACCATCCGCGCCATACTGCGGCAATTGGACAAATAGTCCTGATTTGGTGACGCCGGAGATGCGGGCATCGAACCGGTCATCGATGCGTTCGGCGAGATAGGCGGCGATCAGACGGTCGACCGTGTCCCGCTCGGCCGCCATTGCGCGGCGTTCCGTGCCGGAGATCAGCACCGCGACATCTTCGAGCCGTGCCGCTTCGTCCTGCGTCAGCCCGCCCGGACCCAGTCCGAGTGCGGCAATAAGTCCGCGATGCACGATCAAATCGGCATAGCGGCGGATCGGCGAGGTGAAATGGGCGTAGCGGCGGAGGTTGAGACCGAAATGGCCGATGTTCTTTGGCGAGTATTCGGCCTGGCTCTGCGAGCGCAGCACCACTTCGTTGACAAGACCTTCATTGTCGGCGCCGCGCACGCGCTCCAAAATGCCGTTGAACTGGCTTGGCTGCATCTGCGCGCCGCGCGCCAGTGACAGGCCCAATGTCTGCAGGAACTCGCGCAGCGATTCCTGCTTGGCGAGCGACGGCGCGTCGTGGACGCGATAGACCAGCTCCTGCTTCTTCGCCTCCAGCGTCTCGGCCGCGGCGACATTGGCCTGGATCATGAATTCTTCGATGAGCTTGTGGGCATCGAGCCGCTCCGGCACGATGACGCGGTCGACGGTGCCGTCCGGCTTGAGTACGATCTTGCGCTCCGGCAGATCGAGTTCGAGCGGCTGGCGGCCATCGCGGCCGCGCTTCAGGATCGCATAGGCGTCCCACAGTGGCTTCAGCACGGTTTCGAGGATCGGGCCTGTCTTGTCGTCCGGCGCGCCGTCGATCGCCGCCTGAGCCTGTTGGTAGGCGAGCTTTGCCGCCGACTTCATCATGACGCGATGGAAGGTGTGCCTGAGCTTGCGGCCCTCGGCCGAAAAGATCATGCGCACTGCCAATGCCGGCCGGTCCTGGCCCTCGCGCAGCGAGCAGAGATCGTTGGAGATGCGCTCGGGCAGCATCGGCACGACACGATCCGGGAAATAGACCGAGTTGCCGCGCTTCAGCGCTTCGCGGTCGAGTGCAGTGCCATAGCGCACATAGGCGGCGACGTCGGCGATTGCGACAGTGGCAACCACGCCGCCGGGGTTCTTCTCGTCGGGATCCGGCGCGGCGAAGACGGCGTCGTCATGGTCCTTGGCGTCGGCCGGATCGATGGTGACCAGCGGCAGGTCGCGCCAATCCTCGCGATGGTCAGGCGTCGTCGGTTTGACGGCTTCGGATTCTGCGATGACGTCGGCCGGGAAGATATGCGGAATGTCGTGCGCATGGATGGCGATCATAGAGACCGCCTTTTCGCTGGTCAGAGAGCCCAGCACGTTGAGCACCTTGGCTCTCGGCAAGCCGAAACGGGAGGCTCGCGCCGGCTCGACCTCGACCAGGTCGCCATTCTTGGCGCCGTTCTGGAATTCCTTGTCGACGATCAGTTCGGGCTGGCGCCGTTCCACCGGTTCGATGCGGAAGGTGCCGTCCTGCAGGATGCGAAAGATACCGAGCACGGCATCGGTACGTTTTTCGAAAATCTTCACCACCCGCCCGGTGTAGGCGGGGCCGCCCAGGGCGACGTTCGTGTCGTCGGCCGGAAAGGTCTTGGCCAGCACGCGGTCGCCAATGCCGGGCGCCGGTCCACTGCCACTGCGCGACAGGCGGATGGAAACGATGGGCGGCGGCCCATTGGCTGTGTGTTCGGTTGGGCGCGCCAAGAGCACGCCATCGGCATCGCGGTCGAAAATATCGAGGACCGTGACATGGGGCAGGGCGCCGACGCGGGCCAGCCCCTTGCGCTCCTTGGTGAGGACGCCTTCGTCCTGCAGGTCGCGCAAAATGTCCTTCAGCCAGATGCGGTCGTCGCCGCGCAGCGCGAACGCCTTGGCGATGTCGCGCTTGCCGGCGCGATCCGGATTTTCGGCAATGTAGCGCAGGATTTCGTCACGCGACGGCCGATAGTCGTCCTTGACCTTGGCCCTGGTGTCGGCGGTGCGCGGATCGCCGTGGGTTCTGCCGGTGATCTTGCGCGCCACGCTGTCCTACCCTTTTTTCTTCGCGGCCGGCTTCTTCGCAGCCGGCTTCTTGGCGGCTACTTTCTTGGTTGCCGGAGCTTTGGCCGCGGCCGCCTTGCGGAACGGCTTTTTGCCGCCGCCGCCCTTGGCTTCCTTCTCGGCAATCAGCGCCAGCGCATCCTCCATCGTCACCGACTGGGGATCCTTGCCCTTGGGCAGCGTAGCATTGACCTTGCCGAAATTCACGTAAGGCCCGTATTTGCCGTCGCGCACGACGATCTTGCCGCCGCCATCGGGGTGGTCGCCGAGCTCCTTGAGCGCAGCGGCCGTGCCGCCATTGCGGCCACCCTTGCCCTTCAGCTGCTTCTCGGCGATCACCGACACGGCGCGGTTGAGGCCGATCGAGAACACGTCCTCGATGCTTTCGAGATTGGCATAGGTGCCGTCATGCAGCACGAACGGACCGTAACGGCCGAGCCCGGCCGAGATCATCTTGGCCGTTTCCGGATGCTGGCCGACATCGCGCGGCAGCGACAGCAGCGCCAGCGCCTTTTCGTGGTCGATCGACTCTGCCGTCCAGCCCTTGGGCAGGCTGGAGCGCTTGGCTTCCTTGCCGTCGCCGCGTTGCAGATAGGGGCCGAAGCGGCCGCTGCGCAGCGTGATTTCCTCTGACGTATAGGGGTCCTTGCCGATGACCTTGGTGCCGTCTTCGCCGCCGCCATTCTCGCCATTGGAGTTGGCGGCATCGCCGAGCTGGCGGGTGAAGGAGCATTCGGGATAGTTGGAGCAGCCGACGAAGGCGCCGAACTTGCCGAGCTTCAGCGACAGATTGCCGGTGCCGCATTTCGGGCAGATGCGTGGATTCGAACCGTCTTCGCGCGCGGGGAACACCAGCGGCGCCAGCTCTTCATTGAGCGCATCCAGCACGTCGGTGACGCGCAGTTCCTTGATGTCGGCGACGGCGCCGGAAAAATCCTTCCAGAAATCGCGCAGCACGTCCTTCCAGGCGAGCTTGCCGTCCGAAATCTCGTCGAGCTTTTCCTCGAGGGACGCGGTGAAGTCGTACTCGACATAGCGCTTGAAGAAGCTTTCGAGGAAAGCGGACAGCAGCCGGCCCTTGGCCTGCGGCACCAGCCGGCGCTTGTCGATGGTGACATAGTCGCGGTCCTCGAGCGTCTTCAGGATCGCCGTATAGGTAGAAGGCCGGCCGATGCCGAGCTCTTCCAGCTTCTTGATCAGCGACGCTTCGGAGTAACGCGGCGGCGGCTCGGTGGTGTGCTGGGTGGCGTTGATCGCCTGGCGGGCAAGCTGCTCGCCGGCACGGATCTCGGGCAGGCGACGATTTTCCTCGTCTTCCGCATCGTCGTCCTTCTGGTCGGTGTATGCGGCGATGAAACCGTCGAACCGAACGACCGAACCGATGGCACGCAGCTCCGCGGTGCGCGATCCATTGACCGCCTCGATCTCGGCGGTGGTGCGCTCGATTTCGGCCGGCTGCATCTGGCTGGCGATGGCGCGCTTCCAGATCAGCTCATAGAGCCGCATCTGGTCGGAATCGAGATATTGCCTGACCGATGCCGGGGTGCGCATGAAATCCGTCGGGCGGATCGCTTCGTGCGCTTCCTGGGCGTTCTTGGCTTTGGCCGTATATTGGCGCGGCTTTTCCGGCAGGTATTTCGGACCGAATTCCTTGGCAATGGCATCGCGTGCGGCGTCGATCGCCTCGGGTGCCATCTGCACGCCGTCGGTTCGCATATAGGTGATCAGACCGGTGGTCTCGCCGCCGATCTCCATGCCTTCATAGAGGCGTTGCGCCACCTGCATGGTGCGGCTGGCCGAGAAGCCGAGGCCCGACGAGGCGGCCTGCTGCAGCGTCGAGGTGGTGAAGGGTGGGCCGGGATTGCGCTTGGTCGGCTTGGCTTCCACCGACACCGCCTTGAAGGTTGCGCCTTCGAGCATCGACTTGATGTCGTCGGCCTGCGCCTTGTTGGAAATGTCGAGCTTTTGCAGCTTCTTGCGATCGAAGGCGGTCAGCCGCGCTTCGAAATTCTCGTTGCGCGGCGTGCCCAGCAGTGCAGCGATCTGCCAGTATTCCTCGCGGATGAAGCGCTCGATCTCGGATTCGCGGTCGCAGACGAGACGCAGCGCAACCGACTGGACGCGTCCGGCCGAACGGGCGCCCGGCAGTTTGCGCCACAGCACCGGCGACAGCGTGAAGCCGACGAGATAATCCAGCGCCCGGCGGGCGAGATAGGCATCGACCAGCGGCGCATCGATCTGGCGCGGATTGGCCATCGCTTCCAGCACCGACGATTTGGTGATGGCGTTGAAGACGACGCGGCTGACCGGCTTGTCCTTCAGCGCGCGCTTCTGCTTCAGAACTTCCAGCACATGCCAGGAAATCGCTTCGCCTTCGCGATCCGGATCGGTGGCGAGGATCAGGCCGTCGGCGTCCTTGACCGCCTTGGCGATGTCGGCGAGGCGCTTGCCGGAGGCGGTGTCGACCGCCCAGGACATGGCGAAATCCTCATCCGGACGCACCGAGCCATCCTTGGCCGGCAAGTCCCTGATATGGCCGAACGAGGCCAGAACCTTGTAGTTCTTGCCGAGGTATTTGTTGATTGTCTTCGCCTTGGCCGGCGATTCGACGACGACGACGTCCATGAGGTCTCATATCAGCTGTGGTGCGGCAGAAGAATTCCGCTGCGCGCGACGAAATCTCGTTCTATTTGTCGCTCACATGGCCGCGCTTTTGCATCCGGTCAAGGGGAAGCGCCCAAATTGCGGGCCGGTCCGCAGCAATACACTCTTAGAGTGTATGGAGAAAATCACAGAATTTGGGAAAGGCAGATGGTGGGTCTGAGTCAGCGGAAACGACCCGATTCATTTTTCCGCCGAGTCGTTGAAATGCTGCCCAAACCAGGACGGGCGACATTATAACGGGCTGTTCGATGCCGGCCGCCGGATGGCATGGAGATGCCCGGCGACCAGCCCTTGTCCCGCCAGCAGCGGGAATGGCGTGCTTAGTCGGCCTTGACGATATGCCAGACTTCGCCGACGCCGTCGCCGGTCACATCGCCGGGCTTCTTGTCCTTTATGAAGGTGTAGACCGGCTTGCCGTCATAGGCCCACATCTTGGTGCCGTCGGTGCGGTCGACGACGCTCCACTCGTCATCCGCCTTGGCGCCGGCTTCGGCTTTCAGCGGCGGCCAGTTGGTGGCGCATTTGTCGTAGCAGTTGCTCTTGCCCTTCTCGTCCTTGTCATAGGTGTAAAGCGTCATGCCATTGGCGTCGGTGTAGATCTTGGCGCCATTGACCTCGGCTTCCTTCCACGCGTCGGCAGCGAAGGATGCGGCGGTGCTGAGCAGAAGCGCTGCCAGTCCTGCGGTTATGGTTTTCATGGAAATCTCCTGACTGATATCTGGAGACGCGCGGGAAATCGCGGCCTCACAGCATCAACGCCTGCGGGCTGTCGTTTCTTCCTGGCAAGTGCGTCGGGCAATGGATGATCTTGCCAACACAATGGTGATTGGTGGACAAGGCTGCGCGTCGCTATATCGGCGTCACGACATTGGAGTTCTTGGAAATGGCATTGGACATCGGCTATGTCAGCGCGGTCGGGGCTGGGGCGATTTCGTTCCTGTCGCCTTGCGTGCTGCCGCTGGTGCCGCCTTATCTCTGTTATATGGCCGGCGTCTCGGTCGACGATTTCCGTGGCAATGCGGGTGCGACAGCGCGTGAAGGCGCACGCGGCGCGCTGATCTATTCTTCGATCGCCTTCGTGCTCGGCTTCTCGACCGTCTTTGTCGCGCTCGGCGCCGGCGCCTCGACCATCGGCCGGCTGCTGCGCGTCTGGCAGGAGCCGCTGGCCATGGGCGCAGGCGTGCTGATCATCCTCATGGGCCTGAATTTCCTCGGCGTCCTGCGCATTCCGCTGCTGTCACGCGAGGCACGCTTCCAGTCGCAAGGGAAGCCGGCAAGTGCAATCGCGGCCTATGTCATGGGGCTGGCTTTCGCCTTCGGCTGGACGCCGTGCATCGGCCCGGTTCTGGGACCGATCCTGACGCTGGCCGGCGGCCGTGAAACGGTGGGCGAGGGCGCGCTGCTGCTCGCCGCCTATTCGCTGGGGCTGGGCATCCCGTTCCTGATCGCAGCGCTGTTTTCCGGCGCCTTCATGCGCTTCCTCGGCAAATTCCGCGTTCATCTCGGCCGGGTTGAAAAAGCAATAGGCGCGCTGCTGGTTGTCGCTGGCGTGTTTTTCCTCACCGGCGGCGTTCAGACGGTGTCTTACTGGCTGCTGGAGAATTTTCCGCTGCTGGGGCGGTTGGGGTAGGCGTTCGAGCTCAAGCGGGCTTACGGATATTGTTTCACTTGCGTAGTAAGTTCCGGATCGGAATTTCCCCGCTCCATTTGGTCTTACACTGCAATATTGACGTGAGCCTGCAAAAGCTCGCACAATCAATTCAAAGCTTGATATTGTGCAGCATGAGAAGTGGAAAAATTCCTTTTAGATTCGATATAGCCGACTTGCTGGCGCGAGCGCGGAGGCAAGTGGATGGTCGCTTGGGTGACGTGACGATTAACCTCCCATTTATCAGTATCGCTGTCAGCCCGAATGATCGAGAGCGTAAGGTTGCCCGCGAGCTCGTAATTCGGCTCCGGGATCGCAGGATTCTGTCCGCTTGGGAGTGCTGCGATGGCTGCATTGACAATGCGCTCAAGTCGCTTGGGGAAATCAGGCAAACGCTCGTGGACAAACGGGTAGAGCTTGCCGACTTGCAGGATGGGCCGCTGTACTTACTGCTTGACGCGATGGCTCTGGGTATTCGCCAATTTATGACGTTCGAGGAACTGCTCCGGCGCGACGAGAACGCCCCGCTGCATCCACGCTTTGGAGAATTCTATCGACCGCCTGACACCCGGCAGGCTTATTTTGATGCACTGGAGGTGCTCCGCGGGCACCTGAACCGGTGCCTTGGGCAGATCGCTACGATTGCCAAGATGCCAATGGCCGACGAAGGCGTGATTGCCGACTATCAAGGGCCGTGGCAGCTAGAGGCCTATCAGGAGCCGCCAGCTCTGCCCTCTCCTGACAGCTAGCGCTGTCGTTGCAAACGCGAAATCGACTTAGGCAATTGGGGAGGCAGCCTATGTGGAATTGGTTGAGGAAGAAATCGAGCCAGCCTGACCATGAACTCAAGGCCCTGGCTGAGCAATTTGTCCGGCCACAATCGCTCGCTGTAGCGTTGGCCGCATCTGTGCGCGACTACGTCAATGCAGTGAAAGCGGGGAAGTTGTCCTATCCTGCCCATCGCAGAGAGGGCGCAAGCGTTGTCGAGATATGGGCCGACTTGCGGATAGAGGCGATCCACAAACTGTTCAACTTTGGGCAATCGGATGCTTTCCTGTTTTCGGACCATCGCCGGCAGGAAGAATTATTGGCTTGCTTCCTGGACGAGCGAGTTCACCTTGAAATGCCGCAACCTCGCGGAGCGGGGGTTCCCGATACCATACAGGCAATGTGGCAGGTCTACGTCTACCTAAGTGCTGCAGGGTCAGAGGTGGCCGACCGCGAGACGGATCGGGAAGGCCTCAAATTGAAAGGGCGATCCATTCTTGATCGAATGGAATCAGATTGCGCCGACGCAAGGCCGAGATGGGGGGCATTTCGGACGGGCGTGGCGAGCAGCACGGTCCCCCCAACCATGATAGAGCTGCTACATGCGGACGTGACTGCCAAGGCTAAGTCGATCGCACTGTCCAAGGTGTTCGGGCCCTATTATGAGGGCGGGATTAAGCACATGGAGAGTCTGCTTGCCAAACAAGGAAGCGACGTGGCCGCTTTCCAAGCCTCGGTCGAACGACTGCTCGCAGCCAAGGATCCGGACTATCTTACGTCTCGCTAGTGGCAATATCGACCAGCTGCTCGACCCACCTCACCGGAATTTAACCGCATTGGTGCAGCATGACGCCAGATGCTACCTATCTTCGATTCCTGATCCCTTTTCATATGGTTGTCCTTTCCATGAGCCAGAGATCCTGCCTGTCCGTCATCCTCGCCGCCGGCGAAGGCACGCGCATGAAGAGCGTGCTGCCGAAGGTGCTGCACCAGATTGCCGGGCTGCCGATGGTCGCCCATGTGGTGAAGGCAGCGGAAGAGGCGGGTGCCGGCAGCCCGGCAATCTGG
>NZ_RZQP01000247.1:0-8424 GCF_003998165.1 Mesorhizobium sp. M7A.F.Ca.US.007.01.2.1
GCGCGCCCGCCACCGCCGCGTCGGCCTGAGCCAACGCGATCCGGTAGGGCTCGGGGTCGATGGCAAACAGCTCGTCACCCTGCTTGACCAGCTGGTTATCGAAGATATCGACCTTGACGATGCGGCCGGCCGTGTCGGAAGCGATCGATACCTTGGCCTGCTGCAGATTGGCGTTCTCGGTCTCCTGATAGCGGCCGCCGGTAACCCAGACATAGCCGCCGCCAACAGCCAATGCCGCAGGCAGCGCGACCATCAGCAGGAAGCGGCCCAGCCGGCGCTTTTTCTTCACCGGCGCCGGAGCCGGCTGCACCGGGGGAGCAACGGTCGCCGGGGCCGCGGCCGGCTGCGCCGGCGCTTCCATTTCCAGTTCGGTCACTTTCTCGTCTATCTTGGCTACCGCGTTCATGCTGCTGCGCCCTCTGTGTTCTTCACTTTTTCAATGGACGGCGTCTCGTCGTCGGTCAGGTTGCGGACCATCGCCTCAAGTCCCTCGACGAGGACGCGACGGGCTTCCGGTTTCACGCCGACCAGCGATTCCTCATAGACTTCTCCGGCAATGCTCTTGATCACGGCGTAGGCATCGCTTGCCTTGGGCGTCAGGAAGATCATGCGGACGCGGCGATCGGCAGCGTCGGAACGACGCTCGATCCAGCCTCCCTCCTCCATGCGGTCGACCAGGCGCGAAACGCTGATCGGCTCGATTTCGAGAAGTTCGGCCAGCCGCGCCTGCGCGACACCGTCTTCCTTGGCAACGCGGACCAGAAGCCGCCATTGCGCCGAAGAAAGCCCCAAGCCACTGGCCCTCGCCTCGAAGCGCTTGCGCATCAGGCGCTGCACGTCGTGGATCAAGAAGCCCAATCTGTCGATGCCATCGGAAACCATGAGCGGGATATATAATAAGCGTGCTCACTATTCAAGGTGCCGCAGTGCACACAAAGCCGACAAATGTGCATGACAGCTTTGCCGGGCCAATCATGGTTATCGATTTGCGAACGCATGATGGCCGCGCCGCCTCTCCGCTGGTCGCGTCTGGCATATTGATGTACAGCCGCTGAACAGGATCGGGGGATCAACGCAATGCCGACGCTTTACGCTCTCAAGCCGGCCTTCCAGGGTCGATTGCGGCCGCTGGTCAATCGGCTGGCGGCCATCGGGGTCACCGCAAACAGCATAACCATCCTGGCGGCCGCGATGTCGATAGTCGCCGGCGCGGCCATTGCGATCCGGCATGAATGGCGCTGGCTGCTGTTGCTTATCCCCGTGGTGATGTTCGTGCGCATGGCGCTGAATGCCGTGGACGGCATGCTGGCGCGCGAGCATGGCCAAGCCTCGACGCTCGGCATGTATCTGAACGAGTTGTGCGACGTCGTTTCGGACCTCGCGCTGATCTTGCCTTTTGCCGTCTTTCCGGAATTTGGCGCATGGGGCGTCGTCGCCTTCGCAATATCGGCGGTGCTGACCGAGTTTGCCGGCGTGCTCGGCATCGCCGCCAAGATCGGCCGCAACTATGCCGGGCCGTTCGGCAAGAGCGACAGGGCGCTGGCGCTTGGCGTCGTCGCCGTGCTGTGCGCCCCAGGGCTGTGGCCGGCATCGATCGCGCCATTTGTGTTTCCGGCCATGGCAACGCTTTCGCTGCTGACCGCCATAAACCGGATACGCGCCGGGCTTATTGGCAGCGCCAGCTGAGCATCGAGGCTCGCCATGCCGCCAGTGGGGCCGCCAGAGGGAAAGACCATGATGCACGAACCGGTCGCCGCCGCGGCCACGGAAAGCCTTGCGCGGCAAGCGCAGGAGCGGGTCTTCCGCAGCCATGACGGGACGGAGATCTTCTACCGATTCTGGCCGGCGGCTTCGGCCGATGCCAAAGGCGCGATGGTGCTCTTCCATCGCGGCCACGAGCATGGCGGCCGCATGGCCCATCTCGTCGATGAATTGCGGATGCCGGACCACGCCTTCTATGCCTGGGATGCCCGCGGCAATGGCCGTTCGTCCGGCGAGCGCGGCTATGCCCCGTCCTTCTCGGCGCTGGTGCGCGACATCGACTGCTTCATGCGCGAGATCGCTGAAAGGGATGGCTTCGCCACGCGCGATATCGCGCTGATCGCGCAGTCCTTCGGCGCCGTTCTGGCCGCCGCCTGGGTGCATGACTATGCGCCGAAGCTGCGCGCCATGGTGCTGGCCTCACCGGCCTTCTCGGTAAAACTCTACGTGCCCTTCGCCAAGGAGGGCATAGCGCTCTGGCAGAAGATCAAGGGCCGCTTCTTCGTCAATTCCTACGTCAAGGCGAAATTCCTGACCCATGATCCCGTGCGAATCGCCTCTTTCGAGAGCGATCCACTGATCACGCGGCCGATCGCTTCCAACATCCTGGTCGAACTCTATCAGCATGCAGCCCGCATCGTTGCGGACGCCCGCGCCATCACCGCGCCGACGCAGCTTCTGCTTTCGGGCAGCGATTGGGTCGTGCGCCACGGCCCGCAGCACGAGTTCTTCGTCAATCTCGGCAGCCGCATCAAGGAACGTCATGTGCTGCCGGGCTTCTTCCACGACACGCTGGGCGAACGCGACCGGGCAAAGGCCCTCGACCTGATCCGGCCGTTCCTGGCCAGGCAGTTCGCGGCACCGGATGCGCCGGTCGACCTGAAGCAGGCGGACATTGCCGGCTACACACGCGACGAGGCCGACCGGCTTGCTTCACCGCTCGCGTTGATGTCGCCAAAGGGCCTCTATTGGGCATTCAGCCGCGCCTCCATCCGCATGGGCGCCTGGGTCTCCCAAGGCATGAAGACCGGCATTGCCACCGGCTTCGATTCCGGCTCGACGCTGGATTATGTCTACGAAAACGACGCGCGCGGACTTACGCCCCTTGGCCGCGTCGTCGACCGTGTCTTCCTGGAAGCTATCGGCTGGCGCGGCATCCGCCAGCGCAAGCTGCATCTCGAAGAACTGATCGGCTCTTGCCTGGCAACGCTCAAGACCACTGGCCGGCCAGTGCATATTCTCGACATCGCCGCCGGCCACGGCCGCTATGTTCTCGATGCCATCGTGAAGAGCCCCGACCAGCCGGCGAGCGTGCGTCTGCAGGATTATTCCGACCTCAACGTGCAGCTTGGCCGCAAGCTGATCACGGAGCGGCAATTGCCGGCTGACGTCACGTTCCAGCGCGCCGACGCTTTCGATGCCGACGTGCTCGCCAACGCCGATCCGGCGCCGGACCTCGCCATCGTTTCCGGCCTCTACGAGCTATTCTCGGACAATGCGATGATCGCCCGGTCGCTCGGTGGATTGGCCAGCGCCATGCAGCCGGGCAGCCTGTTGCTCTACACCAACCAGCCTTGGCACCCGCAGCTCGAGATGATCGCCCGCAGCCTGACCTCGCATCGCGGCGGCGAGGCCTGGGTGATGCGCCGGCGCACGCAAGGCGAAATGGACCAGTTCGTCGAAGCCGCCGGTTTCGAAAAGCTCGACCAGCGCATCGACCAATGGGGCATCTTCACCGTCTCGCTCGCGCGGCGCCGCTGAGCAGCATGGTGTCATCGCCTGCATCCGTGGCGCGTGCCGAACCCTATAGCCGGGTGGTCGTCAGGGCAGCCCTGTGGCTGGCCTTCCTGGCGCCGTTCTTCTATCTCAGCTACGGCTTCGCCAACTGGCTGGCGTCGCGGCGCGACGATGTCGGCAGTATCGTGTTCTCGTGGGAGCACGGCATCCCGTTCGTCGCCTGGACCATCGTGCCCTATTGGTCGATCAACCTGTTCTACGGCCTGTCGCTGCTGCTCAACAACGACAGGCAAGGGGTCGACCGTCTGGCCGGACGCTATCTCACCGCGCAAATCGTCGCCGTTATCTGCTTCATCCTGTTCCCGCTGACCGCTACATTCGTGCGGCCGGCGACGACCGGCCTGCCCGGCTTCCTGTTTGCCGTGCTCGGCGGTTTCGACAAGCCGTTCAACCAGGCCCCCTCGCTGCACATCGCCCTTTTGGCGATCATCTGGGATCATTGGCGCCACCGGCTCGGCGGGTTGCTCCTGCCGCTCTGGCACGGCTGGTGCTTTCTGATCGGCGCCTCGGTGCTGACGACCTGGCAGCATCACTTCATCGACATCCCGACCGGCGCGCTGCTCGGGTTCTTTGCGCTGTGGCTGTTTCCGCGCAGCGGCGCATTGCCGTTTGCAGGCTTCCGGCTGACCAACGATGCGAAAGCGCGGCGGCTGGCGCGGTTCTACGCTATGGGCGCCGTCCTCGCGCTGGCCGGTGCCGCGCTCGGTGCCTACGTTTGCGCCGTCGCGCTCTTCCTGCTTTGGCCGGCGCTGGCGCTGGCCATCGTCACCCTCGCCTATGCAGGGGCAGGCGAAAAAGTGTTCCAGAAATCCGCCGATGGCAGCATGACGCTTGCAAGCCGTGTCCTGCTCTTGCCTTATCGCCTCGGCGCCAGGGCAAACATATGGGCCTGGACGCGCAATCTTGCCCCCCAGGTGGCGATTGCCGAAGGTGTCTTTCTCGGGCGCTTTCCCACGGCAAGCGAGGCCAACAGCTTCGGCACGGTCATCGACCTCGCCGCCGAACTCGAAAAGCCGGCGACAACCGATTGCCGCTGGATCAGCTTTCCGATGATCGACCTGTTGCCGCCGCCACTGGCGATACGGCAACAGGCAGCCGGCGCGCTGGAGAATGCACGCCGCGACGGCACCGTCCTGGTGTGCTGCGCGCTCGGCTTCCAGCGCAGCGCCGGCGTCGTCGCCGAATGGCTGGTGGCGACCGGCAGGGCCGGGACGCCGACGCTCGCCCGCGAGATGCTCGCGGCCGCCGGCCGGCCGGTCCACCTTGCAGAGGCCACTGGGCGGGCGGCGTCATGACAGGCAATACCTATCAGGACCGCACCGACCGCTTCGCCGGCATGCTGATGCGACAGGCCGCGTGGCCGGCCGCAATCGTGCTGACCGCAAATGTCCTTGCGCCTCTAGCCGCGTCGGCGCGCGGTGCCTTCGAGACCTTGCCCGCGGCCATCGCTTTGTCGATCGCCGCCGCGAGCGCGGTTGCTGTGCTGGCGCTGTCGGCATTGCTGGCATTCGACGCGCTGCTGTTCCGACTGATGGCGAGCCATGACGACGAAGCTTCCGGCGGTGCCGCGGTGGATGACATGTTGGCGCGCATGCGCCTGAAACCGGCTCCGTTCGCGACACGCTTGCTCGATGACCGCATGGCCGGCACAAGCCGCTTGCTGTTCAAGCAACGCGCTGCCCTGGCTCTGTTTGCCGCAGCGCTTCTGGCGGCAGGGTTTTGGGCGCCGCGATGAACAAGCTTTCGCTCAAGACCTTCACCTTGCTGCAGACGGTAACCTCCGTCGGCCTGTCGGCTCTGGCCCGGATGGTGACCGGGGTGCGGCCGATCTGGAACGGCAGCCTGCCCTCCGAGCGGCAGCGCATCTATTTCGCCAATCACACCAGCCATGGCGACTTCATCCTTTTGTCGGCCTGTCTCAGCGAAAGGGAGCGCGCGATCACCCATGCTGTTGCCGCAGGCGAATATTGGGGGAAGTCGCGGCTGCGCCGCTTTATCGCGCAGGACATCTTGTCGTCCGTGCTCATCAACCGGCAATGGACGAGACCTGAGGAAAACCCCATCGAGATCATGCTGTCGGTTCTCGACCAAGGGCACTCGCTTATCCTGTTTCCCGAAGGCACACGCAACATGACCGAAGAGCCGCTGCTGGCGTTCCGCTCCGGGCTCTACAATCTGTCGACGGCGCGGCCTGAGGTCGAGCTGATCCCGTGCTGGATCGAGAACATGTCGCGCGTGCTGCCCAAGGGCCAGTTCCTGCCGGTGCCGCTGCTGTGCCGCGTCGTTTTCGGCGCGCCTGTCGCGGTTGGCCCGGGCGAAGAACGCCGCGCCTTTCTCGAGCGCGCCCACGCCGCGCTTCTGGCGCTCAACCCGCGTCCCGAGCGAGACGATTGATGCGCCACGAGATCTCCATCCTGATCATCGGCCTGCTGGCGGTTTTGACCACCGCCAGCATCGTCGCCACCATCCTTTCGGCGCGAGCGCCGAAGCCGCTGAGCTCGACGCTTGTCAATCTCACGCAGCGCATCAACGCCTGGTGGGTGATGGTGGCGCTGATGACGGTCGCCTTCTTCTTCGGCCGTTACGGGATGACCATCCTGTTTGCGCTGATTTCCTTCGCCGCGCTGCGCGAATTCGTGACGCTGACGCATACGCGCCGCAGCGACCATTGGGTGCTGCTCGGCATGTTCGGCATCATCATCCCGTTTCAGTACTGGCTGGTGTGGACCGCCTGGTACGGGCTCTTCGTCATCTTCATTCCGGTCTACTGCTTCCTCTTGATGCCGGCCATCACGGCGCTGCATGGCGACACCGAACGCTTCCTCGAGCGGATCGCCGCGCAGCAATGGGCGGTGATGATCTCGGTCTATTGCGTCAGCCACGTCCCCGCCCTGCTGACACTCGACGTGCCAGGCTTCGAAGGCCGCACCTTGCTGCTGATCGCCTTCCTGATCATCGTCGTGCAAGGCAGCGACGTGCTGCAGTACATCTTCGGCAAGCTGTTTGGTAAACACCGGTTTTCGCCGAACGTCTCGCCGTCGAAAACCTGGGAAGGGCTGATCGGCGGATTGGTGTCGGCGAGCCTGCTCGGCGCGCTGTTGTCGTTCGTGACGCCCTTCTCGGCGCTGCAGGCGGCAGGCGTGGCCTTCGTCGCCTGCTCGATGGGATTCCTAGGCGGGCTGGTCGCCTCGGCCATCAAGCGCGACCAGGGCGTCAAGGACTGGGGCCATCTCATCGAAGGCCATGGCGGCATGATGGACCGCACCGACAGCCTGGTCTTCGCCGCCCCGGTGTTCTTCCACATCGTGCGCTATTTCTGGACTGTGTGATCCGGCGACCGGTTGCCAAAGGCGCTCAAAGCCGGTTGCGGATCAGCATGGTGACGACGAAGAACGCACCGACCGAGCTGGTGATGATGCCGATCGGCAGTTCCTGCGGCGGCAGCAGCGTTCGGGCCAGAAGATCGCTGGCCAGCAAAAGCACCGCGCCGAAGACGGCGCAGCTGGCAACCAGGCGCAGATGCAAGGGGCCTGCCAGCGGCCGCGACAGATGCGGGATCATCAGCCCGACGAAGCCGATGACCCCGGCGACAGAGACCAGGATCGCCGTCGAGAAGGCGGCGACGAGAAACGTCATTCGGCGCATGCGCGCCACTGGCACGCCAAGGCTTTCGGCGGCGTTTTCGCCGGCCAGGAAGGCATCGAGCCGGCGGTGGTTCCACAGCGCGTAAGCCAGAATGGTGCCCGCACCCAGCGCGCCGAGCCAGATATTGTCCCAGCGCGCCAGGCCAAGGCCGCCCATCGTCCAGAACAACACGGAGTGGGCGGCGCGCTGGTCGCCGGCAAAGACCAGGTAGTTGGTCAAGGCGGTGAACATGAAGGACACGGCAAGGCCGGCGAGGATCAGCCGCTCCGGCCCTTGGCCCCTCACCCGCGCGACCAGCAGCAGGACGACGCCGGCGGCCAATATGCCGCCGGTGAAGGCCGCGACCGGCAACGTCCAGATGCCAAAGCTGTCGCCGAAGACGGTGATGACGGAAACGGCACCGGCGGCGGCGCCCGACGACAGGCCGAACAGGAACGGATCGGCGAGATCGTTGCGGGTCACTGTCTGCAGCAGCGCGCCGACGACGCCGAGGCCCGCGCCGACGCAGATGGCCAGGATCGTGCGCGGCAGCCGCAGATCGACGACGATCTTGCCGACCGGCCCGGACACGTCGTGCCCGCCTAAGCCGATTGCGCGGCCAAGCGCTGCTACAACGTCGGCCAGCGGGATCAGCGTCGAGCCATAGGCGATCGACAGCAGAGCGAGAGCGGCGATCGCCGCCGCTCCCGCCAGCATGGCCAACGCAAATGCCGGATGGCGCAAGCTCAAAATGCTTCCGGGTGCATGGCCTTGGCGATCTTGTCGATCGCTTCGATGTTGGCGGGTCCAGGCGTCAGCTCGGCGTAGCGGAGGGCGACGAAGCGCTCGTTCTTGACCGCGTCTGTCTCCTTCATGGCCGGATGCGCTTTCAGGAAATCGAGCAGCTTCCTGTAGCCGCCACCGTCCTGGTAATCGAGCAGGATGAGGAATTGCGGATTGCGCGACGCCACCGTTTCCCAATCCGTGTTGCCCCAGCTGGTGTCCATGTCAGCCATGATGTTGTCGCCGCCGGCGGCAGTGATCATGGCGCTGGGGATGGCGAACTTGCCTGCGGTGAACGGCTTGTCCTCGCCGGAATCGTAGAGGAACACCCGCGTGCCCTTGGCGCTGCCGACCTTGGCGGTGATGTCGGCGAGCTGCGCCTTCCAGCCAGAGACAAGCTTTTCAGCCTCGGCCTCCTTGCCGAAGATCTTGCCCAGCTTTTCGACGTCGCCATAGAGC
>NZ_RZQP01000248.1:0-8266 GCF_003998165.1 Mesorhizobium sp. M7A.F.Ca.US.007.01.2.1
GACCACCGGATCGACCGTTTCGACGGACAAGGGAGGGCGGGTCGGCACCGGGCCGGTCTCCAATCCGGGCCATCGGTTCACCGTCGTCATCGACCCTGGCCATGGCGGCATCGACGGCGGTGCCGAGGGCCTGAACGGCACCATCGAAAAAAACGTCACGCTGGCCTTCGCCACGGAGCTGCGCGACAAACTCGCGGCCGTCGGCAATTACGATGTGTTCATGACGCGCGACACAGACGAATTCCTGCGTCTGGACGACCGCGTGCGCATTGCCCGTCAGCATGAGGCCGACCTGCTTATTTCGATCCATGCCGACACGATCAGCGTCAAGGGCATTCGCGGCGCCACCGTCTATACCGTCTCCGACAAGGCTTCGGACCCCGAGGCGCAGGCGCTTGCCGACCGTGAGAACCTCTCCGACCAGTTCGCCGGCATGGAAATCAAGAACGACAACAAGGAAGTCACCGACATCCTGATCGACCTGATCCGCCGCGAAACACACAATTTCTCGATGAGTTTCGCCCACACGCTGGTTGGCCAGTTGTCGACCAGCGTCGGTCTTATCAACAATCCGCAGCGCTCCGCGGGTTTCAAGGTGCTCAAGGCACCCGATGTGCCGTCGGTGCTGGTCGAACTCGGTTATCTCTCGAACGCCAAGGACGAGGCGCAGTTGCTCAACGCCGACTGGCGCGGCAAGGCGGCCCAGAGCATAACCAACGCCGTCGCGCTGTTCGCGTCGGCCAAGGCCGGATCGGGAACCGGAGGTTGACATGACCGGCGACGCCTGCAACCAGAGGCGGCGTTGCGCGACGACAACACCCAGTGCTTTTATTTCCGGCCAGCAGCCGTGAAATCAGGCATTGCCGTATTTTGTCCACATGGCGGCGACAAGGGTTTTCGATTACGGATTGGGACCGGCTCGAAAGCTTGCGTGAAAGGCGGCTTCGTTTAGGAAATTCCCGAACCAAGGACTGGAGCGGGTATGATTCGTCTCATTGGCTATTTTTTCGGCATCGGCACGACGCTGGCCCTTCTGGTCGCGGCGGGCGTTGCGATCTACATCGGCCATTTGTCGAAGGATCTGCCCGACTACGAGGTACTGGCCAAATACGAGCCGCCGGTGACCACCCGCATCCATGCGTCCGACGGCGCGCTGATGGCCGAATATGCGCGCGAACGGCGCCTGTATCTGCCGATCCAGGCCATTCCGGACCGCGTCAAGGCGGCCTTCCTGTCGGCGGAAGACAAGAATTTTTACAATCACCCGGGCATCGATGTGACCGGCCTCGGCCGCGCCATCATCGTCAACCTGCAGAATTTCGGCTCGGGCCGGCGCCAGGTCGGCGCCTCGACGATCACCCAGCAGGTGGCGAAGAACTTCCTGTTGTCCTCGGACCAGACCTACGAGCGCAAGATCAAGGAGATGATCCTCGCCTTCCGCATCGAGCAGGCCTATCCCAAGGATCGCATTCTCGAGCTCTACCTCAACGAAATCTTCTTCGGCTTCGGCGCCTATGGCGTCGCCGGTGCGGCGCTGACCTATTTCGACAAGTCGGTCAACGAACTGTCCGTGGCCGAGGCCGCCTACCTGGCCTCCCTGCCCAAGGGGCCGAACAACTATCACCCTTTCAAGCATGCCGATCGCGCGATCGAGCGCCGCAACTGGGTCATCGATCAGATGGTCGAGAACGGCTATGTCACGCGTGAGGAAGGCAACAAGGCCAAGGCCGAGCCGCTGGGCGTGACGCCGCGGCGCAGCGGCACCTATCTGTTCGCCGGCGAGTACTTCACCGAAGAGGTGCGCCGCCAGATCATCGCCCGCTACGGCGAGAATGCGCTCTACGAAGGCGGCCTCTCCGTCCGCACCACGCTCGATCCGAAGATCCAGCTCATTGCCCGCAAATCGATGCAGAACGGGTTGATGAAATACGACACGCTGCGCGGCTATCGCGGGCCGGTGACATCGATCGATGTCTCGGGCGACTGGGGCGTGCCGCTTGGCGCCGTCAAGGGACTGGAGGATGTTCCCGAATGGTCGCTCGCCGTCGTGCTCGACAGTTCGGCGACCGGCCTGTCGATCGGCCTGCAGCCCGCACGGCAGGCGTCGGGCGAGATCGTCAAGGAGCGCGTCGAAGGCACTATCAGCAAGGAGGACATGGGTTTTGCCATGCGCCATGTGGTCGCCGGCAAGACCGTCAAGGCCAAGTCGCCGGCGGAGGTGCTGAAGCCGGGCGACGTCATCTTCGTGCAGAAAAACGATGGTGCCGAGGGCACCTACAGCCTGCGCCAGGTGCCCGAAGTGGAAGGCGGCCTGATCGCCATGGACCCGCACACCGGCCGCGTGCTGGCCATGGTCGGCGGCTTCTCCTATGCGCAGTCCGAATTCAACCGCGCCACGCAAGCCATGCGCCAGCCGGGCTCCTCGTTCAAGCCGATCGTCTATTCGGCAGCGCTCGACAATGGCTATACGCCGGCCTCGGTGATCATGGACGGGCCGATCACGATCCAGAGCGGCAACACGAGCTGGACGCCGAAGAACTATGACGGCACCGTCGCCGGTCCGGCGACCCTGCGCTCCGGCATCGAGAAGTCGCGCAACCTGATGACGGTGCGGCTTGCCAATGACATGGGGATGAAGCTGGTGGTCGAATATGCCGAGCGCTTCGGTGTCTACGACCATCTGGCACCCTATCTGCCAATGGCGCTGGGTTCCGGCGAAACCACCGTGATGCGCATGGTGTCGGCCTATTCGATCATGGCCAATGGCGGCAAGTCGATCAAACCGTCGCTCATCGACCGCATCCAGGACCGCTACGGCAAGACGGTGTTCAAGCAGGACGAACGTGGCTGCCAGGGTTGCAATGCGCAGGAATGGCAGAACCAGCCGGAGCCGGAGCTGGTCGACAATTCCGAGCAGGTGCTCGACCCGATGACCGCCTACCAGATCACCTCGATGATGGAAGGCGTCGTGCAGCGCGGCACCGGCGCCACCATCGGCGAACTCGGCCGTCACATCGCCGGCAAGACCGGAACCACCAACGACGAAAAGGACGCCTGGTTCATCGGTTACACGCCCAACCTCGTCGTCGGCCTCTACATGGGCTATGACACGCCGCGCGGCCTCGGCCATGGCGCCACCGGTGGCGGCCTCGCAGCCCCGATCTTCAAGGACTTCATGCGAGTGGCGCTGGACGGCACGCCCAATGTCGACTTCAAGGTGCCGGAAGGCATGAACCTGGTCGCCATCAATCGCAAGACCGGCATGCGTGCCGCATCGGGCGATCCCGGCACCATCATCGAAGCCTTCAAGCCGGGCACCGGTCCCGCCGACAGCTATTGGGTGATCGGCATGGGCGCGGACGGCTCCAATGCCACCGGTGGCGCGCTGTCGCCGCAAGCCAATCAGGCTATCCAGTCCGGCGGCGGCGGCCTCTACTGACGATTTTCAGGGGCGGATGGGCTGGCCTTGGGCCGGCCCATTTTGCTTTACAGCCGGCGGCGGCGTGCCTATGTATCGCGCCGACCGATTTCAGCAAACAGGACAGAACAGCCAGCCATGCGCGCGGAAACGCAGAATATTGTCGACGAGATCAGGCAGGCGATAACCCTGCTGAGGAGGCATCTTTGACTGGGATCAAGCCATAAAGCGGCTTGAATACCTCAATGTGCGCGCCGAGGACGCCAGCCTCTGGAACGAGCCGCTGGAAGCGCAAAAGCTGATGCGCGAACGCCAGAGCCTCGAAGAAGGCATCGCCTCGGTGAAAGGTCTGACGCAGGCGCTGGAAGACAATATCGGCCTGATCGAACTCGGCGAGGAAGAGCGCGATGAGGGCGTGATCGCCGAGGCG
Source organism: Mesorhizobium sp. M7A.F.Ca.US.007.01.2.1 (assembly GCF_003998165.1). NCBI lineage: Bacteria > Pseudomonadati > Pseudomonadota > Alphaproteobacteria > Hyphomicrobiales > Phyllobacteriaceae > Mesorhizobium > Mesorhizobium sp. M7A.F.Ca.US.007.01.2.1. The sequence goes on from NZ_RZQP01000248.1 coordinate 3,849, forward strand.
GAAGCCGCGATCCGCTCGATGCAAGGCGAAGCGAAGGCCCGCCAGGTCGAGACGCTGCTGTCGGGTGAAGCAGACTCCAACGACACCTATCTCGAAATCCATGCCGGTGCCGGCGGCACCGAAAGCCAGGACTGGGCCTCGATGCTGCTGCGCATGTACACGCGCTGGGCCGAGCGGCGCCGTTTCAAAGTCGAAGTGCTGGAAATGCATGACGGCGAAGAGGCCGGCATCAAGTCCGCCACGTTGATGATCAAAGGCCACAACGCCTATGGCTGGATGAAGACGGAATCGGGCGTTCATCGCCTGGTGCGTATTTCGCCCTATGACAGCAATGCGCGCCGGCATACGTCCTTCGCCAGCGTCTGGGTCTATCCGGTCATCGACGACACGATCGAGATCGACGTCTCCGAATCCGACGTCCGCATCGATACTTATCGCTCGTCCGGCTCGGGCGGCCAGCACGTCAACACCACCGATTCGGCGGTGCGCATCACGCATCTGGCCACTGGCATCGCGGTCGCCTGCCAGGCCGAACGTTCGCAGCACAAGAACAAGGCCAAGGCCTGGGAGATGCTGCGCTCGCGCCTTTACGAGGAAGAGCTGAAGAAGCGCGAGGCGGTTGCAAACGCCACCGAAGCATCGAAGAGCGATATCGGCTGGGGCCACCAGATCCGCTCCTATGTGCTGCAGCCCTATCAGTTGGTGAAGGATCTCCGCACCGGCGTCGAGAGCACCAGCCCGTCGAGCGTGCTCGATGGCGACCTCGACGATTTCATGGAAGCCTCGTTGTCGCAGCGCATCGAAGGCGGTGCCGGCGAAGCCGTGGCGGACCTGGACTAGGATATGCCCATATTCAGGTGAGGCCGGCCTGGCCTCATCTGAACATACCCCTGCGCACCACAGCAATGGAGGAGAGAGTGCCGAGCAAGCTCACCGGAAAATGCTTTTGCGGCGCGGTTCACTACGAGGTGGCCGACGAATTCCTCTATGCCGCGAATTGCCATTGTTCGGACTGCCACCGGTTCGGCATTCAAGCCTTTCGCCGGTATCGAGCGTGAAAAGTTTGTCCTCACCGAAGGCGAGGACAAACTCCTGATCTTCGGCGACCAAAGCGGCCACAACGCGCATTGCTGCCGGTGCGGCTCCTTGCTTTATTCGCTCGTGCGCGACGGCGCCTACGTCCATGTCGCCATGGGAACGCTCGTCGACGATCCATCCATTCGTCCAACCGAGCACATCTTCGTCGGTTCGAAGGCGGGCTGGTTCACCATCACCGATGACCTGCCGCAGTATCAAGAGCACGTGATTGCCGGCTCCGACCAGCAATAGGCTGGAACCACAGCGGGCCAATCCCGTTTATTCGACGCCCGTTTGCCGGGAATTGACCTTGGCCTCATCTCGTCGGCGGTAGCGGATGCCTGACGTCTGTAGAACGATGTCGGGAATGCATGTTCTTGCGCCGACCAAGGAATCAGCCCAGCATCCAAGGGCTGGGAGAGAAAAAGCATTTATGGCCGGACGCGGCATATCTGCGACCCGACGATCCGGCCACTGGGAAGATACGTTCCGGGAACGGGCAAGCGAAACGCTTGATGCTCGTTTGAAAGGAACGTTTCCATGTCTGCTGCCACACTCAGATCGGCCAATGCCGTTCAACCGGCTGGCCGACTTTTGTTTTCCCTGTTCGCGATCGGCGCGATGGCAATGCTGACGGCACCTGCCTTCGCGCATGACGCCACGCCCACGGCGGCAAAGCCACAAGGCTGGAGTTATCCGTTCGCATGCTGCGCCAACTATGATTGTCGCACGACCCATACAGGCGAAGTGCTGGAGAAACCCGAGGGCTATGTCATCGCCGGAACGGGTGAGGTCGTTCCAATGACCGACAAGCGTGTCAAGGACAGCCCGGACGGCGAGTTCCATTGGTGCGCGCACCAGGGGGGCCTCGACGCCGGCAGGACAATCTGCCTGTTCGTGCCGCCGCGCTCTTATTGACGATAGGAACGCATTCCGAAGTCCGCCTGAGCGCGTGTGACGGGACGGGCTTGCTGAGACCAGCCTGTCGCGGTAGCGCCGGGTGATGCTTGCTGACAGACAGTTGTCAGGAGCACCTCTTTATGCTGCCTTTGCCGCACAGGGTGGCGGCGACAGGAGGAGTTCGTTGATGACCATCAAGGCAAGCTGTCATTGCAAGGCGACGACGTTCGAGGTTTCGCAAGCACCGCAGACGGTGACGCAATGCACCTGTTCTTTCTGCTCGAAACGCGGCTCGCTCTGGGCCTATTACGTGCCTTCGCAATTCAAGCTCACCAGCCCGATGGAGAACGTCTCTTTCTATCGTTGGGGGTCGAAGACCGTAAAGCACGGTTTTTGCGCCACCTGCGGCTGCGGCACCTTTACCGAAACGCCGGACTGGTCGACAGGCGAGCCGGATTTCGACAATCCCAAGATCAGCGTCAACTCGCGGCTGTTCGATGATTTCGATCTCGACAAGGTCGAAGTGGTTGTCATAGACGGCAAGAACCTGTGGTAGCTTATCCAAACAATTCCGGCACGGCGATGCGGCGCCACCACCGGGTATTGGTCTCTCGGGAAAAGCCGTGAACGGCGCTTTTGCCGTTCCGCTTTTCGCCGCAATTCATGGTACAAGTCGCGGGAAGGGCTGATTTGGCGCCACCGCAAGGCGTGACTTGGAGAGGGACCATCCTATGAAAAAGACTGTGCTCGTCGTCGTGGCGACGGCTGTGCTCGTGAGCGCCTGCACCACCACCGATCCGTATACAGGCGACCAGAAGATTTCCAACACGGCGGCCGGCGCCGGCCTTGGCGCCCTGGCGGGTGCCAGCCTTGGCCTGCTTGCCGGTGGCAACGACCGCCGCAACGCACTGATCGGCGCCGGCATCGGCGCGCTGGCCGGCGGCGCCATCGGCGCCACGATGGACCAGAACGAGGCCGAACTGCGCCGGCAGCTCGAGGGCACCGGTGTCAGCGTCACCCGCAGCGGCGACCAGATCATCCTCAACATGCCGTCCGACATCACCTTCAACTCGGATCAGGATGCGGTGAAGCCCGGCTTCTACCAGGTCCTGAACTCCGTCGCGCTGGTGCTGAAGAAGTTCAAGCAGACCACGGTCGACGTGTTCGGCCACACCGATTCGACCGGTGGCGACCAGCACAATTTCGATTTGTCGCAGCGTCGTGCTTTGGCGGTGGCGAACTATCTGTCCGGTCAGGGCGTGGATCAGCGGCGCTTCGCCGTCACAGGCTTCGGCAAGACACGTCCGGTCGCATCCAATGCCACAGCCGAAGGTCGGGCGCAGAACCGCCGCGTCGAGATCCAGCTGTCGCCGCTCACCTGATCCGTCCGGCAAGCGAATGCGAAACGGCCCTCATGCGGGGCCGTTTTTGTTTGAGCTGACATCGGCGCTCTGGATGGGTACGGTATAGATTTAGTTACTGCTAAAATATAGCTTTCCGGCGGCCATGGAAAGGAATAGCATCATGGCAGTCCAGCGGGGATGAGGCGGTGTAACCGGCCGCGCAATCAGCATTTTTCCGCCTCGGTCTTGCACGGCCAGATCAGAAATCTGGGAGGAATGCATGACAAGAACAGCCAGCCTTGGGCGCTGTGGCGTCCTCGTTTTAACAGGTTTGGTAGGCGCGTGGCTGAACGTTGCTTCGGCTCGGGCCGAGGACGCCAACAAGGCCGACATCGAAGCCTTGAAAAAGTCGCTCGCCAAATATGAGGATTACACCGCTGCCGTCCGCGACCTCTATCTGTCGACGGTCGGCTGCGTCTACTACAGCGGAGAAAAGATAGCGGGCGCGATGGATTACCCGAAGGGCGCCATGGGTATTCACTTCGTCAATGTCCCGAGTGTCGGCCAGAAGCTCGACCCGATGCACCCCAACGTGCTGATCTATGAACCGACCAAGAAGGGTTTGCGGCTGGTGGGCGCGGAATGGCTGGTGCCTCTGACGCCGGACATAAAGGAGCCTCCGAAGCTGTTTGGCCAAACCTTCATGGGGCCGATGGAGGGGCACTACCCTCTCATCCCGAAGGAGTTCGTCCACTATGACCTTCATGCCTGGCTCGGAGACAATCCGAACGGCATGTTCAGTCCGACGAACCCGAACGTGAAATGCTCGAAGGCCGAGTTTCCGATGCTGGAAAAACCGACCAAGATGATGCCTGGGCCGATGTAACGGGCGAACCAGGCTGGAGCTCTACCGAGAAGGCAAGCCGGATGGCTGGCTTGCCTTCGAAGCGGTCGGGATCAGACCTTGGCGACGATCCGCATGAAGGCCGGCATGTCATCGCCGAAGCCAACGGTGGAATCGTTGTCTTCCTGGTGACGTTGGCGGGCAGGGCGGCTGTTGTCTCGCTGCGGCCGGGTATCGCCGCGTTCCGGTGCGCG
>NZ_RZQP01000249.1:0-8216 GCF_003998165.1 Mesorhizobium sp. M7A.F.Ca.US.007.01.2.1
GGATAGGAGATATACATGCTGAATTCCGTTTCCCTGACATTTCCCGATGGCTCCGTCCGCGAATACGACGCGGCGATGACCGGTGCCGGCCTCGCCGAATCGATCTCGAAGTCGCTGGCCAAGAAGGCGGTCGCCTATGCGATCGACGGCACCGTCCGCGATCTCAGCGATCCGCTTGGCAAATCCGGCAAGGTCGAGATCGTCACCCGCGACGACCCGCGCGCACTCGAACTGATCCGTCACGACGCCGCACATGTGTTGGCGGAAGCCGTGCAGGAATTGTGGCCGGGAACGCAGGTGACCATCGGGCCGGTGATCGAGAACGGGTTTTACTACGACTTCGCCCGCAACGAGCCGTTCACGCCTGACGATTTTCCCGTGATCGAGAAGAAGATGCGCGAGATCATTTCGCGCAACAAGCCGTTCACCAAGGAAGTCTGGTCGCGCGACAAGGCGAAGAAAGTGTTTGCCGACAAGGGCGAACGCTACAAGCTGGAGCTGATCGACGCCATTCCCGAGGATCAGGATCTCAAGATCTACGCGCAGGGCGACTGGTTCGACCTTTGCCGTGGCCCGCACATGGCCTCGACGGGGCAGATCGGCAACGCCTTCAAACTGATGAAGGTGGCCGGCGCCTATTGGCGCGGCGATTCGAACAATCCGATGCTGACCCGCATCTACGGCACGGCCTGGGCTGATCAGGCGCAGCTCGAAGCCTATCAGACGATGCTGGAGGAGGCCGAGAAGCGCGACCACAGGAAGATCGGCCGCGAGATGGACCTGTTCCATTTCCAGGAAGAGGGGCCTGGCGTCGTCTTCTGGCACGCCAAGGGCTGGAAGATGTTCCAGAACCTGGTCAACTACATGCGCCGCCGCCTCGACGAGCAGGGCTATCAGGAGGTCAACGCGCCGCAGGTTCTCGACAAGAGCCTGTGGGAGACGTCAGGCCATTGGGGATGGTATCGCGACGCCATGTTCAAGGTGACGGTGGCCGGCGACGATACCGATGACGACCGGATCTTCGCTCTGAAGCCGATGAACTGCCCGGGCCATGTGCAGATTTTCAAGCATGGGTTGAAGTCTTATCGCGATCTGCCTGTCAAACTTGCAGAATTCGGCAACGTCCACCGTTACGAACCATCCGGCGCGCTGCACGGGCTGATGCGTGTGCGCGGTTTTACGCAAGACGATGCGCACATCTTCTGCACCGAAGAGCAGCTGGCGGCGGAATGCCTGCGCATCAACGATCTGATCCTGTCGACCTATGCTGATTTCGGTTTCGACGAAATCAGCGTCAAGCTGTCGACGCGGCCGGACAAACGCGTCGGTACCGACGAGGCGTGGGATCACGCCGAGGCGATCATGGGCGGCGTGCTGGAGACGATCAGGACACGGTCCGGCAATCGCATCAAGACCTCGATCAATCCGGGTGAGGGCGCCTTCTACGGGCCGAAATTCGAATATGTGCTGAAGGATGCCATCGGCCGCGAATGGCAGTGCGGCACGACGCAGGTCGATTTCAACCTGCCGGAGCGGTTTGGCGCCTTCTACATCGGCTCGGATTCCGAGAAGAAGCAGCCTGTCATGGTTCACCGCGCCATCTGTGGCTCGATGGAGCGCTTCCTCGGCATCCTGATCGAGAACTATTCCGGCCATTTCCCGCTGTGGTTCGCGCCGCTGCAGGTGGTGGTGGCGACGATCACGTCGGATGCCGACGACTATGCGACCGAGGTGGTGGCAAAGCTGAAGGCCGCTGGGCTGTTGGCGGAAGCGGATCTGCGCAACGAGAAGATCAACTACAAGGTCCGCGAGCACAGCCTGGCCAAGGTTCCGGTCATCCTCGTCTGCGGCAAGCGCGAAGCGGAAGAGCAGACGGTCAACATGCGCCGACTGGGCTCGCGCGACCAGGAATCGCTTGGCCTTGACCAGGCGATCGCGCAACTGACCGAGGAAGCCGTCACACCCGACCGCCGGCGCACACGCGCGGCCTGATTGGCATAATTTCGACCAAATGGCGGTGGAGCGATCCACCGCCATTTTCATATCCCTGTCACGCCGACCTTGTAACGAGCCCCTATGCTCAAGTTGAAATTGCGCGAACGACCCTTTCCCGAGCTTTCCTATGCCAATCCGCGCCAGCCGGCGCTGACGCGCTGGTTCATACATTCGGTCGAAGGCTTGTCGGGCCGCGACCGCTACACAGCACTTTATGATTTCTGGCGCCGCCAGATCGTGCCGACCGGCGAACGCGTGTTCAGCCGCATGCTCGACCTGATCGACGTGCGGGTGCGGACCGCTGATCAGTGGCCACCCGCGCAATTGCCGGACACGCCGCTGGTGATCGTCGCCAATCATCCGTTCGGCATCGGTGACGGTATCGCCGTGCTGTCGCTGGCCGAGCAGCTCGGCCGTCCGTTCCGGGTGATGATCCACAAGGATCTGCTCAAGATCCGCGAGATGGAGCCTTATTCGCTGCCGATCGACTTTTCGGAGACCAAGGATGCGCTGAAGAACAACATGGCCGTGCGCCATGAAGCGGTGCGGTTGCTGAAAGAGGGCGTCACCATCGTGGTATTTCCGGCCGGCGGTGTCGCCACCGCGCCAAAGGGTTTTGGCCGGGCGCGCGATCTGCCGTGGAAGATGTTTCCGGCCCGCCTCGTCCAGGACGCCAGGGCGTCGGTCATCCCGATGCATTTTTCCGGGCAGAACGGCAGGCTGTTCCATCTTGTCAGCGGGCCGATGAACATGGCCGAGCGCGACGGCCGGGTGGCCAAGTTCGTCGGCAAGGCCTCGCTGACGCTGCGCACGTCGCTGCTCATCCACGAATTCGCGCGGCTGTCGGGCAAGGCGATCGACATGCGCGTCGGCGATGTGCTGAGCTGGAGCGAACTGGAGCCGTTGCGCGACCGCAAGGCCTTGCTCGACCGCCTCTATCGCGGCGTGTTCGACCTGGCGCCAGCTTTGCCACGCCGCCGGATCCCGTTCCTGCCGGCGCGGACCGAGCTGGCGGCTTGAACAATAAACGTCCGGCTCACAGGGCCGAGTCTTGGCTGGCCGTTGAGAAAAATAGTATGACACTGTAATGTCATGCGCTATATTGGGCAAGGAAAGAGCTTGCCATGAGAACCAGCAAACCGATCACCGTGACCCTCGGCCGCCAGCAGGCCAGCGTTGACGTACGCCTGGCGTCGGGTGCCTACGACTCCGCCAGCGAGGTCATGCGCGCCGCGCTGCGCGCCCTCGACCGCGAAGAGCAGACCATCACCGCGATCATGCGCGCCAAGGTCCAGGAAGCCCTTGACGACCCGCGTCCGGACATCCCGGCAGAAGACGTCTTCAAAGCGCTGCGCGCCCATCATGCGGATCGCATGAAGGCCTCCAAGCGTGACACATAAGGTCGTCTTCAGACCGGCGGCTCAAGCCGACCTCTTCGCCATCTACGACTACATCGAAAACGACAGCGGGAGCAGACGTGCCGACGACTATGTCGACCGCATAGAGGCCGCGTGCATGGCGCTGTCCAACTTCCCGGAGCGCGGGACCGTGCGCGACACCGTTGGCCCCGGCGTCCGCGTCGTCGGCTTTGAACGCCGCGTGTCGATCATTTTCCGGGTCGACGGTGACACCGTGGTCATCCTGCGCGTGCTCTACGGCGGACAGGATTATCCTGCTGGTTCAGAGGATGACGCAGACACCTGATTCTTCTGGTGGAATTTCGAACTAATCCGCGCCTTCTTCAGGATCCATCGCCGCGGCCTCGGTGGCCAGAACCTCGATTTCCTGGTTCTGCCCGGCCACGACCGTAAAATCCTTCTGGTAGATGCGGTCGCGGTTCTTGGCGATGATGGTGTAGTCGCCCTCGGCCAGCACCATCGAGGCGAAAGCGCCGACGGTTTCCTTGATCGGATCGCCGGACTCGTTGAGCAGTGACCAGGACGTGTCGGCGATCGCCTCGCCACCGGTTTCGCGCACCAACTTCATCGTGATCTCGGCGGCGTGATGCTCGACGGTGGCTTCGGTCAGCTTGCCGGCCTCGACGCGGATGTCGGAGCGAATGACTGCATTGACCGCGCCATAGGTCGAGACGACATGGTAGATGCCGGCGTTGAGCCGCACGACGCTGTTGGGCTCGACATCGGGAATGATCAGCGCGCGGTCGCCATTGGCCTCGGCAGTGCCCTCGTAGATCGAAAAGCGCAGCTTCTTCGGTGGAATGCGCACGCCGCCGGACAGCACGGCGTCGAGCTTGAGGCCGCCGGCATCGAGCACGAGGCTTTCGCGCTTGGCGTCCTTGCCGACAGTGATGCGTTTGGTGGCGCCGGCCCGGCCGTAGGAGGCGTGAACCAGATAGCTGCCGGGTTCGAGCTGGAAGACGGCGGTGCCGCCATGCGAGGAGGCGACCATCGGCAATTTGCCGTTGACGGCTTCCGGCTTGAAGACCCGCCAGACGATGCCACGCGTGATGTCGGAACCCTTGTCGGTCAACTGGGCAGAGAGTGTGATGGCACCGCCGCCGCTCAGCGCCAGTGACGTCTCGCCTTTCGGCGTCGCGTAGCTCGAAATTCCCGGAAGCTTCAGGTCGCTGACACCGTCGACATTCTGCGCCATGGCGAACGAAACCGGCGCCATGAACAGCAGGGCGCCGACCCAGACCAGGAAAAGACGGACAGTCCCCTCAAACATGCCTTGCGTTGAAGCCCATGGCGGTGGCAATTTCAAGGCTTAAGAGTCCGACCGATACGACTCTTCCGTCCGGCGTATCCCGCGCCAATGCCCGAGCCGCCCGAATCCCCGATGGTGCGCTTCAGCTCAAAACAGAATGTCCAGGAGACTTGCGCCCATGGCGTCGCCGATCATCGACTTCCTGCTGACCCGAAACTCCGCACCGATTCCAGATCTGAAGGAGCCGGCGCCGAGCGATGCGGAGATCGCGACAATGGTCACTGCTGCCTCCCGGGTGCCCGATCATGGCCGGTTGGAGCCCTGGCGCTTCATCCTCTACCGTGGCGACGCCCGCGTCGAGATCGGCAGGCAACTGGCAGCACTTGCCGAGCAGCGGGAGGGCCCATTGACGGAGGGCCGCCGCAATCAGGAACTGGCGCGGTTCTCGCGCGCACCGCTGGTGATCGGCGTCGTATCTGTCCCCAGGGAGAATCCAAAAATCCCGCAATGGGAAATGTTCCTGTCGGGCGGCATGGCGGCGATGAACCTGATGATATCAGCCAACGCGCTGGGCTTTGGCACCAACATGATCAGCAACTGGTATTCGGATGTGCCGGAGGGCAGGGCACTGCTGGGGCTGGCGCCGCAGGAGCGGGTCATCGGCTTCATTCATATCGGCTCCTATGCCGGCCCGGCGCCGGAGCGGCCCCGGCCCGATCCGGCAAAGCTGTACAGTGACTATTCGGGGCCGTGGGTCGGCTGAATGTTCTACGAGCCTTCAAAGGGCCACGGCCTGCCGCACGACCCTTCGAAGGCGATCGTGGCGCCGCGTCCGATCGGCTGGATTTCGACACTGAACAGGGCTGGTGAGATCAACCTCGCGCCATATTCCTTCTTCAATGCCGTTTCGACGCGGCCTTTCATCGTCTGGTTCTCCTCCGAAGGCGAGAAGGACAGCGCCTCCTTCGCCCAGGAAACCGGCGAGTTCGTCGCCAATCTGGTCAGCCGCGATCTCGCGGAGAAGATGAACCGCACGTCGGTCAATGCTCCGCGCGGCGTCAACGAGTTCGTCTATGCCGATCTTGCCATGGCGCCGTCGCGCCTGGTCGCCCCGCCGCGCGTGGCGGCAGCGCCGGCCGCGCTCGAATGCCGGGTGACTGAAGTTTTTCGGCCAAAGGCCCTGGACGGGTCGCCGACAAGTGCCGTCATCGTCGCCGGTGAAGTGGTCGGCGTGCATAGCGACGACGCCTTCCTGACGGACGGCCTGTTCGACATCACCAAGGCCGGCAATGTCGCTCGTCTCGGCTATATGGACTATGCCAGCGTCGACGAGGTGTTTTCGATGCGCCGGCCACGCTGGGACAAGGACTAGATATCAGGCTCGGCCAGTTACCGCGCCTGACCGGCACTCGTTCGCCGCCTGGCAGTCATGACGGTGCGCACATAGCCGGGCTCGCCGATCCGAATGCTTCCATCGGGCAGGCCCAGTATGCGGTCGAGGGCGATCTCGTAGAGCCTGACGCGTTTCTCCAGGACTTCGATCGCGGCCTCCATGTCGGCGTCGCTGCCGCCGGCAATGGCCTTGGCCACGACATCACGCGTGGCCATGCCGAATTGCATGACGATGTCGGCGACACCTTCCGGATCGAAGGTCCTGAAAGTGCCGTCTTCGATTCCTTGCCTGATGACCTTGGCCAGCAGCGGTGAAAACGACGCGCTGGCGGCCAGATTGATACGGTGGAAAAGCACCAGATTCTCAGGCCGGAACATCGTCTCGAAAAGAGCCCAAGCTTCCGGCGCGGTTTCGATCTTGGCCCGCCGCGACTGGCTGAGCAGGCCATTCAGGCGGCCAAGCGGGTCGAGGCCGGGATCGTGGAGTATGTCCTGGACCCCAGCCAGTGCCTGTCTTGCAAAGCGATCGGCCAATGCCTCCAGGAGAGCCTCCTTGGAGGGGAAGTAATGATAGAAAGCACCCTTCGAGATGCCGGCGGACGCAATCACGTCATTGAGGCTCGCTTTGTCATAGCCCTGGGTCAGGAACAGGGCCTGGGCATGGTCCAGAAGTTCTTCTCGCCTGAGTTCTGGATGCTTGATGACACGGGGCATGACGAACTTTCTGCACGTGATGGCTGCTCCCGTCCAGTCCCGACGTCGGCAGCCAGGGCAACGAATTTCGGGTTAACGGGTCCCTTCGGAGCCTCCGCCTGCGCGTTGGCTGACGGAGCATCAAACGAAAAACCCGCCTGTGCGGCGGGCCACTGGCGCAAATCAGCACCATGGGCAAAAATGTACCATAGCTGAGATCACCGAGTCAAGAAAAAATTCCTATCACGGAGGCTGCCCGGCAAAAGCGGCCAACACAACCGACTGCTGCAAGCCTTTTGTTAAGCTGGAGTTCGGAGCCTCGGGTCGAAGGTTCGCTTGAACTATAGACCAGTGGTCTGTATGGTAGACCAATGGTCTAAAATACCAATCATCAGCGGATATCAAGGCAGGTCGATCATGATCGCGAAATTGGTTCTTCAGACATTCGTCTGGTTCGTCGCTATGGGCGCCTTGCTCTTCCTGTCGGCCGGCACGCTGCATTGGCCGGGGGCCTGGGTCTATCTGGTGGGGATGGTGGGCCTCAGTCTCACCTTTGGCGTGGCGCTGGCGAGGCGCGATCCCGGCCTGATGAATGAGCGGCTGAGCTCTCCCATCCAGAAGAATCAGGACGCGGCCGACAAGGTGCTGCTGTCCATACTTCTGCTCGCCATCTTTGGTTCTCAGATATTCATGGGATTCGACGTTCGTTTCGGCTGGTCGGCGGTTCCCGTCTGGGTGCAGGTGGTCGGCGCACTGGTCCTGCTGCTCGGAATCTGGATCTGCTATCTGACGATGCTGGAGAACAGTTTTGCGGCGCCCGTGGTCAAGATCCAGGACGAACGCGGACAACGTGTGATCTCCACCGGGCCTTACAGCTACGTTCGCCATCCGATGTATGCCGGCGCCATCCTCTTCTTCGCCGGCACGGCACTTCTGCTTGGTTCCTGGTGGGGGCTGGCGTCGGTGCTCGTGCTCGTCGTTCTCTTGGCCATCCGCACCTTCATCGAAGAGAAAACGCTTCGCGCCGGTCTGCGCGGCTATGACGACTATGTGGCCCGGGTCCGTTACCGCCTGATTCCATTGGTTTGGTAGCAGGCGCTCAGGCGGAAACACCTGCCGCCTTTGCCCGCGCCAGAAGCCGCTCGGCCAGCCGCAGGTGCGGGCGGTCGAACATCTTGCCGTCGATAGCGACGACGCCGGGGCTTCCCGCTGCCGCGAACGCAGCAACGATTGCCGCCGATTGTCTCACCGCCTCGGCCGACGGCGTGAAGGCTGCGTTGATGACCGGCACCTGATCGGGGTGGATCGCCATCTTGCCGGTGAAGCCATCGCGTTCGGCCTCGGCGCACTCCGCGGCGAAGGCCGCCATGTCGCGAAAATTCGGGAAGACGGTGTCGATCGCCGCGACCTCCGCCGCACCGGCGGCGAGTATGGTCATGGTGCGAGCATGACGGAACACGTCCGTGTAG
>NZ_RZQP01000024.1:0-46025 GCF_003998165.1 Mesorhizobium sp. M7A.F.Ca.US.007.01.2.1
CATTCGGACAGTTCCGTTTCGGCGACGATGTTCAAGTCCATCGTCCAGGGTTTTCAGTCGGTCGAGCCGCTGAAGATCGGCGAACTCTGGGCGCTGCCTTCGCTGTTGCGCTTCGTGCTGATCGAAAATCTGCGCCGGCTGGCGGTCAGGGTCAATCGAACCCGTCAGATGCGTCAGATCGCCAACGATGTGGCAGACAAGGTCCTGGCCACCGACGACAGCGCCGACCGGCAGTCGATCCTGTCCAATTTCAGCGCACACGCACAGGACACCACCTTCGCCACCCAGCTGCTCTATCGCCTGCGCGATGGCTCGCAGAATGCCGGCAAGGCTCTGGAATGGCTGGAAGGCGAGCTCGAAAAGACCGGCTCCGATGCCGAGGAAATCATCATTTCCGAACATCACACGCTGTCCAGCGGCAATGTGACGACGGGCAACATCATTCGTGGCCTGCGCCTCATCAACGACGTCGATTGGACCGTGTGGTTCGAAGGCGTTAGCCGCATCGACACCGTGCTGCGCGAGCGCACCGATTTCGCCGCGCTCGACTTCTTCTCGCGCGACCAGTACCGGACCGCGATCGAGGAATTGGCGCGCCGCTCGAACCTTTCGGAATATCGCGTCGCCGAGAAGGCCATCGAGCTGGCCGGCCACGCCGCCAGCGATGGCGACGGCGACGTCGTTTTAACCGGGTCCGCCCACACCGATGTCGGCTTCTTTCTCGTCGGCCCACGCCGGCTCGAGCTGGAGAAGGCGATCGGCTATCGACCCACCATCAGCCAGACAGTCAAGCGTGCCTTCGGCAAGACCGGCTGGCTCGGCATCGTCGTACCGGTGTTTGCGCTGACGGCGCTGCTTCTCGTCCTCTCAGGCAACGCGCTTGCCAATCTCGGCCTGTCGGTGCCCTCGATCGTCCTCATGCTGGCGCTTTTTGCCGTGCCGGCCAGCGAGGGCGCGCTCGCCTTCTTCAACACGGTCGTTTCGCTGTTCCTGAAACCGACGCGCCTCGTCGGCTACGATTACCGGCACGGCGTGCCGCCCGAGGCGCGCACGCTGGTGGTGGTGCCGTCGCTGATCGGCTCGCGCGACGATGTCGAGGAAAACATCCGCAATATCGAGGTGCATCATCTCGCCAACACGGCCGATGAAATCCATTTCGCGCTGCTGTCGGACTGGCCGGACTCGAAGACCGAGATCGATGCTGCCGACACCGAAATCCTCGAATTCGCGCGTGCCGAGATCGCTCGTCTCAACGCACGCTATCCCTCCGAAGGCGCGCCGCGCTTCTATATCCTGCACCGGCGCCGGCTCTTCAATGCGGCGCAAGGGTCGTGGATGGGCTGGGAGCGCAAGCGCGGCAAGCTGCATGAACTCGACCTTCTGCTGCGCGGCGACAGCGACACCACGTTCCTGCCGCTCGACGTGCCGCTGCCGGAGAACGTCGTCCACGTGATGACGCTCGATGCCGACACGCGCACCACCCGTGACGCGGTCGCCACCCTCGTAGGCAAGCTCTGCCACCCGCTCAACCGGCCGCATTTCGATGCCAGCAAGCGCGTCGTCACCGCCGGCTACGCGATCCTGCAGCCGCGCATCACCGCGTCGCTGACATCAGGCGACGATGCGTCGTTCTTCCAGCGGGTGTTTTCGGCCAATCGCGGCCTCGACCCTTATGTCTTTGCCGTGTCCGATCTCTATCAGGACGTCTTCGGCGACGGGTCCTTCACCGGCAAGGGCCTCTATCACGTCGACGCCTTCGAGGCCGCCCTGCAGGGCCGCATCGAGGAAAACACCATCCTCAGCCATGATCTGCTGGAGGGCGCGCTGGCGAGATCGGCGCTGGTCACCGATGTCGAACTGGTCGAGGACTATCCGACCCGCTACTCGGTCGACGCCTCGCGCCACCATCGCTGGGCGCGCGGCGACTGGCAGTTGCTCGGCTTCATGCTCGATCCGCGCTCCGGCGTGCCTGCGCTGTCGCGCTGGAAGATGATCGACAATCTGCGCCGCTCGCTGACGCCGATCTTCTGGGTGATGGCGGCGATTGCCGGCTGGACGCTGCTGCCCTTCACACAGGCCGCGCAATGGCAGGCCCTGCTGATCCTCAGCCTGTTCATGGCGCCGACATTCGACATCGTCAACGCCATCCTGCCCAAGAGCGGCGACCAGACGCCACGCGGCCATTTCTCGGCCCTGGCACGCGACGTCGCCTTCGGCACCGCCATGGTGGCGCTGAAGATCGTGCTGATGGCGCACAACGCCTGGATGATGGGCGATGCCATCGTGCGCACGCTCTATCGGTTGTTCGTCAGCCGCCAGAACCTTTTGGAATGGCGCACCGCCTCGCAGGCGCACAAGGCGGGCGACAACGATGTCGGTTCGTATTACGGCATGATGTATGGCGCCGTGATCATCGGCTTCGTCGGCCTTGCCATTCCGGTGCTGGCCGATTCGACCGGCGCCTTCGTTGCCTTCTTCTTCGCGCTGTTCTGGATTGGCTCGCCCGCCATCGCCAGCTGGATCAGCCGTTCGGCTGAAACCGAGGATCGCTTGCGCATATCGCAGGCCGATATCCATACGCTGCGCACGGTGGCGCGGCGCACATGGCATTATTTCGAAAGCTTCGTGACGGCAGAGCATCACCATCTGCCGCCCGACAATTTCCAGGAAAGCCCGGCACCGGTGGTGGCGCCTCGTACTTCGCCCACCAATATCGGCGTCTACCTGCTGTCCGTCGTTTCCGCCCGCGACTTCGGCTGGATCAGCCTGTCCGACGCCATCACCCGCATCGACGCCACCATGGCCACGATCGAGGGCATGCCGCGTGAGCGCGGTCACCTCTTCAACTGGTACGACACCACGACGCTGAAGCCGCTCTATCCGCTTTACATCTCGGCAGTCGACAGCGGCAATCTCGCCGGCCATCTGGTGGCGGTGGCGGCCGCCTGCGCCGAATGGGCGGAGGCGCCCTCCGTCCACCTCCAGGGCGATTTCGAAGGCATTCTCGACACGGTCACCATCCTCAGCGAAAGCCTCGATGATCTGCCCGACGACCGCCGTCAGTTGCGCCCGCTGCGCCAGCGCCTCGCCGACCGTCTCGACGGCATGCGGCGCGCTGTCGACACCATCAAGGCGCAGCCCGAAATGGCGTCGATCCGCACCATCAACCTGGCTGTGCTGGCAGGCGAGATCCGAAAATTGGCCACCGCCATCCATACCGAGGCGGTGTCGCCCCAAAGCGACGTCATCGTCGACTGGGCGGCAAGGCTGGAAGCCACCTGCGAAGCGCACGTCCATGACGCGCACAGCGACGACAATGCCGTCGAGGCGCTGCGTGCCAAGCTGCTCACCTTACGCGAGCGCACCCGCCGCTATGCCTTCGAGATGGATTTCTCCTTCCTGATGCGGCCGGAGCGCAAGCTGCTGTCGATCGGCTACCGGGTCGAGGAACACCAGCTCGACGAAAGCTGCTACGACCTTCTGGCTTCCGAAGCACGGCTGACCAGCCTGTTCGCCATCGCCAAGGGCGATCTGCCGACCGAGCACTGGTTCAGGCTTGGCCGGCCGATCGTCGAAATCGGTTTCCAGGGCGCGCTGATGTCCTGGTCCGGTTCGATGTTCGAATATCTGATGCCGCCGCTGGTGATGAAGGAGCCGCAGGGCTCGATCCTCAACCAGACGAGCAAGCTGATCATCAAGCGCCAGATCCAGTATGGCCGCCAGAAGAACGTGCCGTGGGGCATTTCGGAGGCCGCCTACAATGCCCGCGACCGCGAACTGACCTATCAATATACCAATTTCGGCGTTCCAGGCCTCGGGCTGAAGCGCGGTCTTGGCCAGAACACGGTGATCGCGCCTTACGCCACCATACTGGCGGCCCAGTTCAATCCGCGTGAAGCCGTGCTGAATCTCGCCCGATTGCGGGAGATCGGGGCGCTCGGCCGCCACGGCTACTACGATGCCGTCGACTTCACGCCACAGCGCGTGCCGGAAGGCACGGACCATGTCGTCGTCCAGAATTATATGGCCCACCATTCGGGCATGTCGATCGCGGCGGTTGCCGACGCCATCTTCGAAGGTCGCATGCGCGACCGCTTCCACAGCGATCCGGTCATCGAATCGGCCGAACTCTTGCTGCAGGAGAGGGCGCCGCGCGACATCCCGACAGCGACCGTCAGGACCGAGGCCGACGAACGCTCCAAGGACGAGACCGAAGTCGACAGCCCCGACACCCGCATCGTGCTCAATCCGCTGCAGTCGCTGCGGTCGACCAACGTCATGTCGAACGGCCGCTATTCGGTGATGGTCAGCGCGACCGGCTCGGGCTACAGCCGCTGGGGCGATCTCTCCGTCACCCGCTGGCAGCCGGATCCGACCGAGGACCGGCTCGGCTCCTACATCTTCCTGCGTGACGCCGGCACCGGCGACTGGTGGTCGGCTACAGCCGAACCGAAGCGAGCCGCCGAGGAAAAGGCGCAGACCTTGTTCTCCGACGACAAGGCGAGCTTCGTCAAATCGGTGGGCACCTTGCGCTCCGAGGTCGAATGCATCGTCATCTCGGAAGGCAATGGCGAGGGCCGTCGGGTCACGCTCTACAATGACGGTCCGTCCGACCGTCACATCGAAGTGACCTCCTTTGCCGAGCTGGTGCTCGGCCTGGAGGCGTCCGACAACGCGCATCCGGCCTTCTCGAAGATGTTCGTGGAAACCGAAATCTCTGCGAACAACGCGGCGATCTTCGCCACGCGGCGCAAGCGCGAGACCAGCGAGCCCGATATCGCCATGGTGCATTTCGTCACCGATCCGTCCGGATCGGCGCGCGACGCCGAGGCCGAGACCGACAGGCGCGCCTTCATCGGCCGTGGCCGCACCATCGTCGACGCAGCCGCTTTCGACCCGGGCGCCAGGCTGGGCGGCCACTCAGGCTTTACGCTCGATCCCGTCGCCTCGCTGCGCCGCCAGGTGCGCGTGCCGGCCAACAAGAAGATATCGCTGACCTTCTGGACGGTTGTCGGCGCCGGCCGTGCCGAACTGGACGAAGCCATCGCCCGCCTCGACCATCCGGAGAGCTTTGCCCGCCAGGCCATGCTTGCCTGGACGCGGAGCCAGGTGCAGACCCGCCATATGGGCCTCAGCCTGACCGATGCCGCCAATGTGCAGAAGCTGGCGCGCTATCTGATCTATCCGGATCCGTTCCTGCGTCTTCCCGCCGAATCCATCGCCTCGGGGCTGGGCAAGCAGTCGAGCCTGTGGCCGACAAGCATTTCCGGCGATTTCCCGATCTTCCTGGTCAGGATCGGCGATGTCGCCGATCTCGAAATCGTCGCCCAGGCGCTGCGGTTCCAGGAATATATGCGCACCCGCGGCATGATGATCGACTTCGTCGTCGTCAACGAGCAGGCGTCCTCCTATGTCCAGGACCTGCAGCGGGCGGTCGAGACGCTGTGCGAAAACAGCCGTCTGCGCGGCAAGGAGCTCGGGCCGCGCCAGCACATTTTCGCGGTGCGCCGCGATCTTATGGACGAGACCACCTACAAGACGCTGCTCGCCGTCGCCCGCGTCGTCCTGCACACGCGCAACGGCACCATCTTCGACCAGATCGAGCGCGCCGAGGCGGCGGCCCTGCAGGCGCGGGATGCTCTGGCAACGTTGCCGATTCCGCGTGAATTGCCGTCGCCGCTATCCACGACGCATACTGCTGCCTCGCAGGCGGTGGCCAATGTCAGCGCCGATGGCAGCGGGCTCAGCCAGTGGAACGGCTTTGGCGGTTTCGACGGCGACGGACGGCACTATGTCGTGCGCCTGGCCGGGCGGCGCACGACGCCGCAGCCGTGGATCAACGTCGTCTCCAACGCCTCGTTCGGGTTCCACACCTCCGCCGAGGGCGCAGCCTTCACCTGGAGCCGAAACAGCCGCGACTACCAGTTGACGCCGTGGTCGAATGATCCGGTCTCGAACCGCCCGGGCGAGGGCCTCTATATCTACGATCAGGCCAGCGGCAAGGCATTCTCGCCGCTCGCCGCCATGGTGCGCGATCCCTCGATGACCTACGAGGCCTGGCACGGCCAGGGTTTCTCGACCTTCCGCTCGAAGCGCGGACCGTTGTCGATGGACCTTACCCATGTCGTCGATCCGGTCGATTCCCTGAAAATCTCGCGGCTGCGCATCCAGAATTCCGGCTCGGTGCCGGCGCGGCTGCGTGTCTATGCCTATGCCGAATGGGTGCTCGGCGGGCATCGGTCGCGCACTGCGGCAACCATCGTCCCGTCGCGGGATGCCGCCAGTGGGGCGCTGCTCGCACAAAACCCCTACGGGCTGGATTTCGGCGAGCGTGTGGCCTTCCTGGCGGCCGACGGCGGCGTCCATTCGGTGACGACAGACCGATCGGAGTTCCTGGGCCGGCATGGCTCCAGCGAGCTACCGCAGGCGGTGCTGAGTGGTGCAGCGCTGTCTGGCCGTGTCGAGGCCGGCGACGATCCGTGCGCGGCGATTGCCCGCGACGTCGAGATTCCGGCTGGCGGCGACGTGACGCTGCTCTGGCTGCTCGGCGACGCCGAGTCCGCCGAGGAGGCGAGCGCGCT
Organism: Mesorhizobium sp. M7A.F.Ca.US.007.01.2.1; assembly: GCF_003998165.1. Taxonomy (NCBI): domain Bacteria; kingdom Pseudomonadati; phylum Pseudomonadota; class Alphaproteobacteria; order Hyphomicrobiales; family Phyllobacteriaceae; genus Mesorhizobium; species Mesorhizobium sp. M7A.F.Ca.US.007.01.2.1. The sequence goes on from NZ_RZQP01000024.1 coordinate 6,582, forward strand.
GGTGGAGGAGCATAAGGTCAAGGACTTCGACCAGCGATTGGCCGACAATGAGCGCGAATGGCGCGGCTTCCTCGACACCATCCAGGTCGAGACGCCCGACAAGGCGCTCGACGCCATGGTCAACCACTGGCTGCCCTATCAAAGCCTGGCCTGCCGCATCCGCGCCCGCTCGGCCTTCTATCAGGCCAGCGGTGCCTTCGGCTTCCGCGACCAGTTGCAGGATACGCTGGCGCTGCTGGCGCATGACCCGCAGCTGGCGCGCGACCAGATCCTCAACGCGGCGCGGCGGCAGTTCCCCGAAGGCGACGTGCAGCATTGGTGGCTGCCGCGCACGGGTGCTGGCGTACGCACGTTGATCTCCGACGACGTGGTCTGGCTTGCCCACGCTACGGCGCGCTATTTGCTGGTCACCGGCGATGCCTCCATCCTCAAGGAGCAATTGGCCTTCATCGATGGACAGCCGCTGGGCGAGGGCGAGCACGATGCCTTCTTCACCCCGGAAATCTCGAAGAAGACAGCGACGCTCTACGACCATTGCGCGCGTGCGCTCGATCTCGCCATCAAGCGCAGCAGCCCCGCGGGCCTGCCGCTGATCCTCGGCGGCGACTGGAACGACGGCATGAACCGCGTCGGCGAGCACGGCAAGGGCGAGAGCGTCTGGCTCGGCTGGTTCCTGCTGAAGACGCTGGGCGATTTCGCGCCCGTCGCCAAGACCGAGGGTGATGCCAAGCGAGCACAGGCCTGGGCAAAGCATGCCGATGTTCTGAAGCGGGCGCTTGAGAGCACCGCATGGGACGGCGAATGGTACCGGCGCGGCAGTTTCGACGACGGCACGCCTTTGGGGTCTCGCAACTCGCAGGAGTGCAAGATCGACTCGATCGCCCAGTCCTGGAGTGTGCTTTCGGGAGAGGGCGACCCGGCACGGTCGACCACCGCCATGGAGCAAGCAACGAAGCTGCTCGTCGACGACAAGCTGAAGATCGTCAAGCTGTTCACGCCGCCATTCTCGAAGACGGAAAAGGACCCCGGTTACATCAAGAGCTATCCGCCTGGCGTGCGCGAGAATGGCGGCCAGTACACCCACGCCGCCACATGGTTCGTCATCGCGCTTGCCGAGATGGGGCAGGTCGACGAGGCCTATCGTTGTTTCTCGATGCTGAACCCCGTCAACCACGCGACCGACGAGGCCACGGCCGAGCACTATCGAGTGGAGCCCTATGTCGTGGCGGCCGACATCTATGCCGGGGACGACAATGCCGGCAACGGCAAGGGCGGCCGTGGCGGCTGGACCTGGTACACCGGCTCTGCCGGCTGGCTCTACAGGGCTGCGGTCGAAGGCATTCTGGGCATCGAACGGCGCGGCAAGCGTGTCCAGTTCAAGCCGAAGCTGCCAAGCCACTGGGATGGGTACTCGGCAAATCTCAAAATGCTGGGGGCGGAACTCAAGGTTCGTGTCATCCGCGACAATAAGGCCAAGGCCGTGTCGCTGGAGGTGAATGGGGCAAAGACCAAGGCTTCGGCAGTCGAGCTGAAGGACGGCGAAGTTGCCGAGGTGGTCGTCAGGATTCCGGCCTGAGGCCTGTTGCCCAAAAAGCATGCGCTCGGGGCGGGGTTCCGGGCCGCGACTTTTGTCACCACGGCGGATGAGAGGCCCCATCCCGCCTGGCGTTGCCGTCTGCCGTTGACGGGCATCTCGCCGAGAAGTCTATGAAATCAAAGGCTTGAGGCGTCCCATAGGAGTAGCCGCGAGCGGTGAGGGTTTGGCCACCCTTCGCCTGGAAGGGCATCCTGCAGCTTTGTTTTGCTTTATACTTCGCGAAAGGCGATTTCGGCCTCAGTCATCCGCCCGACATTGTTGCTGATTAAAATTATGGCAGCACGTGCCAACTGCCATGATTTCGCCGCATGCCTGACATTTTACCTGTCTTCTCAAACCGTTAGGTGATCACGGCAGATTTCGGAACGTCGCCATCTTTTGTTCGCTCTAAGGGAACTGAAGGGGTACACGGCCATTGTTTTGCGACGTATCAACCGGTACGAATAAAATGATGCAGTGCACAATAAACAGCGTGGCGGAGTAACTGGGGTGACCCTTCTGCAAATCTACTGGCGAGCTCTCGGTTATCTGGCCGCGGACAGGAAACGCGTTGCGTTGATCTGTTCGGCCAACGTGGCTCTCGCCATCGTAGCGCTTCTCGAGCCGATTATGTTCGGTCGCGTCATCGGCGCCATCTCCGAGCGTGGCTCTGTCTTCACCACGCTGGTCATGTGGGCCGGTCTCGGCGCCTTCAACATCGTTGCCTTCGTCATGGTGGCGCGCGGCGCTGACCGTTTCGCCCATGCTCGGCGCAGCGAAGTGCTTTGCGAGTCGTTCGAGCGCGTGATCACCATGCCGCTCGCCTGGCACCATCAGCACGGCACCTCCAATGCGCTGCACACGATGCTGCGCGCCGTGGAAACCCTGTTCAGCCTTTGGCTCGAATTCATGCGCCAGCATCTGTCCACGGCTGTCGCCCTCGTACTGCTGGTCCCGACCGCGATCAGCATGGACCTGCGCATGTCGCTGGTGCTGCTTGGCCTCGGGCTGCTCTATGTCGGCATCGGCCGGATGGTCATGCGCCGCACCAAGGCGGGCCAGGCCGCGGTCGAGCGCCACTACCACAAGGTGTTCGCGCATGTGACCGACTCGGTCAGCAACGTTGCGGTGCTGCAGAGCTACAATCGCCTCGGCCACGAGGCCGATACGCTGCGCCGCTACGTCAAGAACCTGCTCGACGCGCAGAACCCTGTGCTCGACTGGTGGGCGCTGGCCAATGCCTTGCACCGTCTGTCATCGGCAATCTCGATGCTGATCGTATTGTCGATCGGCTCCTATCTCGTGACTCATGGTCAGTTGGGTGTCGGCGACGTCATTGCCTTCACCGGTTTTGCCACGATGCTGATCGCTCGCCTCGATCAGATGTCGGCTTTCGCGAACCAGATTTCCGAGGCCCGTGCCAAGCTCGAGGATTTCTACCATCTCGAGGACTCCGCGGCTGATTCCGCCGAGCCGGACGGCTTGCGCGATCTTTCCAACGTCACCGGCCATGTCCGCTTCGAGAATGTCGGCTTTGAATTCGCCAATTCCGGCCAAGGCATCGACGACGTGTCCTTCGAGGTGCAGGCGGGCCAGACCGTCGCCATCGTGGGCCCGACGGGTGCCGGCAAGACCACGCTCATCAATCTGCTGCAGCGTGTCTTCTCGCCGTCCCATGGCCGTATCCTGATCGACGGCATCGACACCCGCACCGTGACCCGCAAGTCGGTGCGCCATTCGATCGCCACCGTGTTCCAGGATGCCGGCCTGCTCAACCGCTCGATCGAGGACAACATCCGTGTTGGCCGCGCCGATGCAAGCAATGACGAGATCCATGCCGCTGCCAATGCGGCTGCCGCACAGGACTTCATCCTGTCCAAGAGCAATGGCTACGACACGGTGGTTGGCGAACGTGGCGGCCAGCTGTCGGGCGGCGAACGTCAGCGCATCGCCATTGCCCGTGCCGTGCTGAAGGACGCACCGATCCTGGTGCTCGACGAGGCGACCAGCGCGCTCGACGTCGAGACCGAGGACCGCGTCAAGGAAGCGATCGACGAACTGCGCCGCGACCGCACCACCTTCATCATCGCCCACCGCCTGACCACCGTTCGCGACGCCGATCTGGTCGTGTTCATGGACAAGGGCAGGGTGGTCGAGATGGGCGGCTTCACCGAGCTGTCGCTGCGCAATGGCCGCTTTGCCAGCCTGCTGCGCGCTGGCGGCCTGCTCAACGACGAGGAGGTCCGCCGCCTCAGCCGCACCGTGCTGCAACAGCAGGAAGCGGCCGCCTGATCAGGCACGTCTCTGCCTTCTCCCACAGGGGAGAAGGCAAAGCGCTGCAGCCCTGCGACACCACCGCTCGATTGCCCCGAACGCCGCGGCGGTTTATGTAGAACCGCATGAGCGACACGACTTCACGCCTGACAAGCTGGATGGATCTCGCCAACCCGACGCGCTTCGTCGGGCTGGCGGACAAGGTCGTGCCATGGCTGGCCACGATCGCCGCACTGATCCTCGCCGTCGGGCTCTATATGAGCTTCGCCGCGCCTGAGGATTTCCAGCAAGGCATCACCGTTCGCATCATGTACATCCACGTGCCTTTCGCCTGGCTGGCCATGATGTGCTACACGCTGATGGCGGTTTCCGCACTTGGCACGCTCGTCTGGCGGCATCCGCTGGCCGATGTCGCGCTGAAATCAGCCGCCCCCATCGGTGCGGTCTTCACCGCGCTGGCGCTGATCACCGGTTCGATCTGGGGCAAGCCGATGTGGGGCACCTGGTGGGTCTGGGATGCGCGGCTGACTTCGGTCTTCGTGCTGTTCCTGATGTATCTCGGCATCATCGCGCTGACCCGTGCGCTCGACGATGCCAGCCGCGCCGCCTGGGCCGCCGCCATCATCACGCTGGTCGGCTTCATCAACATCCCGATCATCAAGTTCTCGGTCGACTGGTGGAACACGCTGCATCAGCCGGCCTCGGTGTTCCGCATGGGCGGCTCCACCATCGACCCCAGCCTGCTGTGGCCGCTTCTGGTGATGGCGCTCGGCTTCACCGTGCTGTTCTTCGCGCTGCACCTGATGGCGATGCGCACCGAAATCCGCCGTCGCCGGGTGATTGCCATGCGCAGGGTCGCGGCACGGCAGGCGGAGCGCTCTCCCCCTTCTCCCCTTGTGTGAAAAGGCAAGACGCTTCTTAGTTCACCCCATCCTTCCGCGCGCCGCCACAGGCAGCGTTTCCAGCACTTTGTCGCCGTCGACCAGGTTGACCTCGTTGAACAAGTTTGTGACGACGCAGCAATGGTCGGGCACGACACGCACGCGCTCGCCGATGCGCAATTTGCCGTCACCCGAAAGCGTGACGGTGCCGTGCTCCTCGCTCAGGCCCGTCACCCGCGCTCCCGGCACGCCGGGCAACTCGCCGAAATCGGCGAGACCCAGCGTGTCGCTGGACAGCGCCTTGCTGCCGGCATCGAGGATAGCGCGCATCGCGGTGGGATGGCTGACCACCGTCGACAGCACCGTCAGCGCGCAATCGTCGAGCGCGCCGACGCCTTTGGCGACCTGATAGCGGTCGAGATAGATGTAGGTGCCTGGACGATACTCCGTGACAACAGATGTATCGCTGGAGCGCCACATATCCGGCGTGCCGCCGCTGGAGATGCGTTCGCAGGCGAGGCCCGATGCGGCCAGCGCCTGCTTGGCGTCGGCGAGCCAGGCTTCGGCCTCCGCTGCCTTCCCGGCGGCCGGGTAGGTCATCAGTCCTCCGAAGGCGAGGCCACCGGCTCTGTCGATCTGTCTTGCCAGCGCAACCGCTTCATCGGCCGACTGCACGCCGCAGCGACCCATGCCGGTGTCGCATTCGACCAGCACCGGTAGACGATGACCGGCATCGGTGAAGGTGGTTGCCAGCCCTTCGAGCGTCTCCATGCTGTCCGCTGTCACCGACAGGGTGACGCGCCCGTGCAGCGCCAGAAGCCGCTCCAGCTTGGCGCGCCCAAGGATGTTGTAGGGAAGAAAAATATCGGTCAGCCCGGCATCGGCCATCACCTCGGCCTCGCCGATCTTCTGGCAGGTGATGCCGACGGCGCCGGCCGCCACCTGCTTCTTCGCCCAATAGGGCAATTTGTGCGTCTTGATATGCGGCCTGAGCTTCAGCCCGTTCCTGTCGGCATGCGCCTGGGCGCGGGCAATGTTGGCTTCGGCGCGCGCGGCGTCGATGAGAATCGACGGCGTATCGAGGTCGTGGACGGTCGGCATCATCTTTCACCCCATGAGGAATCCGCGGGATTTATGGCCCTGAAAATCCGCGATGTCACGTGGCCAGCGAAGCGGATCTGTGGTCCATGCGCCTAAGCGCAAGGCCGGGCAGGTGGCGAGATGGATCGACACCGCATCGACGTTCGGCTATGCGATTTGCCAGACAAATCGATACGAAGGGATCATGATCATGAAGCGCTCCGCCATCAACGACATCATCCGCGAAGCCGACGCTTTCATCCGCTCGTTCGGCTACATCATGCCGCCCTTCGCCTATTGGTCGCCGCAGGAGGCGAAGGCGCGCCAGGTCGACTCGTCGGCGGTGTTCACCTCGCGGCTCGGCTGGGACATCACCGATTACGGTCAGGAGAAATTCAGGGAACTCGGCCTGTTCCTGTTCACCGTTCGCAATGGCCGCTACGAGGACATGAAGAAGGGCATGGGCATGCTCTATGCCGAGAAAATCATGATCTCGCGCAAGGACCAGCTGTCGCCGATGCATCGCCACAACATCAAGGCCGAGGACATCATCAACCGTGGCGGCGGCAAGCTGGTGCTGGAACTGTTCATGCATGACCGCGACGGCGGCATCGATCCCAAGGCCGAGGTTTCGGTGCCGGTCGACGGAACCATCCACAGGCTGCCTGCGGGCGGGCTCCTGAAGCTCGACCCGGGCCAAAGCGTCACGCTGCTGCCCGGCGTCTGGCATGCCTTTTGGGCCGAGGGCAAGGATGTGCTGATCGGCGAGGTCTCGACCGTCAACGACGATCTCACCGACAATGTGTTTCGCGAACCGATCGGCCGTTTTTCCAACATCGACGAAGACGTTGCCCCGATCCATCTGCTGGTGTCCGACTACGAGAAGTGGCTGGGGTAAGGGGCCGCTCCACGCCCTCGGCGACGCCAGTCACACGACCGTGTGACTAGTCACACGGTCGAAAATGGGTAGGCCGTAGCGCCTACCTACTGCGATCCTTGTTCGACCGATCCTGCCGCTTCGTCCTTGAAGACGACCTTTGTGCCTTTTTGCACTTCAGAGGCGAGGTCTTCGGCATCCCAGTTGGTCAGCCTGATGCAACCATGCGAGAAGGTCTTTCCGATCTTGCCTGGGTCCGGCGTTCCGTGAATGCCGTAGCTATCGATGGACAAGTCGATCCAGACCGATCCCACCGGATTGTTTGGCCCGGCAGCGATCGTGAAGGGGCGCTTGGTCTTCACCCCCTTGAAGGCAAACTCGGGATCGTAATGATAGGTTGGGTGGTGCACCACGCGTTTGACCTCCGCCTGGCCACTCGGCGCGGGCTTCTCCTGGCTTCCGATCGAGGCGGGGTACGTCGCAAGCACTTTGCCGGAAGGGTCAAGCACCCGAACCTGGCGAGCGCTCTTGTCGACCTCGACGCTCGCGATGTCTTGCGGCGGATCACCTCGGGTGACAGCTGGCACGAGCAGCTTTTGCCCCGCCCTCCTGAAGCCGATGCCGGGATTGAGCCGTTCAAGCAGTTGCTCGCTGATGTGGAAGCGCTCCGCCATCTTTTCCAAGGCATTGTGGTAAGCCAGCCTGGGCAGGCGGGCCATCCTCTCCATGCGTGCCGGAATTCGCCTGGTGAACGGCCCATGCACATCCTTGCGTGTCAAATCGTAGGTCTCAATCGCGGGGCGCGAGGAGGTCGCGACCAGCTTGTCCCATGTCTCGCGGGTGAGCTTGCCGTCGGCAGGCAATCCGTTGGCCGCTTGGAACGCACTGACTGCCCGGGTGAAGTTCTCTGCTTGGCGGCCATCGATCAGGCCTGGCGAGAAGCGTGCACGATCCAGGAGGATTTGCGCCTTCAGCACGGTCGCACTGACGCCTTTCGCTTCGCTGCCGTCAAATTGGGCGTTGTTGACGGCGGCCGCGTCCAGTTTTGCCGCCGCCGTTGCATCGCATGCCATGACGAGCATGGCGACCGCGACAAGAACGAGCCTGATCATGGAGGTCACACTCCCGTATGGGCACCTGCTTCTATGACGTCGCACGGCCGATCTGGTTCCATTTCCTGCAGTTGCGTCCGACTGCCGAGTGCCGTGCGCGCAGTGAACCCGGACCAGGAGCACCCGGCGGTGGCGCGGGTGCATTGTTGATAAGGGTCCGCCATCATCAAGATGAATGGCGACTCCCGTCAGCGCATGTGTTGGCTTCAGAACCGCAGAGACCGGAGCGACAACGGGCCAACGCCCGATTGAGTCCGTCTCCACAGGCTCGGTGATCGAGGAGAGCCAGGATGCAATTTCCTGCCCAGAAGAACAAAGGACCGGCTCAACCAGCCGAGGATGAGCGCCAGGCACGGCTTGAGAAAACAGCCAGGCTCAAGCAGCTTCGCTCCTATGCTTCCTGGCTTTCGTCTGACCCAAACGCCCAACTTCACGATGAGATAGACTGCTCCGTGCTGATCGAAGGCGTGGGACGACGCAGCATGGAGCCTTGGCTGATCGGCAGGTGACATACCCGGGCGGCGAGGTTTCCACCGCCAACGACGATCTGGTCGACAATTTGTTTGGCTAAAGCAGTTCACCGTTTCACGGAAACGGCGACCCGCTCTAACTCCTTGTTTTGACGCAATTCCGGACGGAAAACCGTTTCACACTTTTCCTGGAATTGCTCTAGCCGATCGGCCGCAACAGTGGCGACAGGCAGACTTCGCGTCAGTGACAGCAGCCTTGCTGCGCGCTCGTCCTGCACAGGCAGGACGAGGTGATCGGTACGTCCGCCTTGGCCAGCGCCGCTGCAAGGCTTGTCTGCAATGTCGGCAATTCATCGGTCTCGCCGCGCCGTTTCAGGCATTCCACAAGCCCGTGCAATGCCCAGACATTGTTCGGATGCTGGGCACAGCGCTGCACCGTGCCGCTCAGGCCCAGATCGTCGCGATAGACCTGTTCTGCTTCCTGCGCGTGACCCTGGTCGAGAAGCAGCGCCGCCAGCGCATGGCGCGGCGGGTGCATCCAGGCCCACGGCTCGGTGTAGGACAGATTGTCGTCAAGCTCGACCGCCTGCCGCAAATGGCCATACGCCTCCTCATGCCGGCCCTGGTGGTACGCGAGCTCGCCGTCGAGCAGGGCGGCACCGACAGCCAGCGAAGCTTGCGCCGGGTTGCTGAGGAAGCGCCGCTCGGGCGCAATGCCTTTCAGATGCCGATGGAACTCTTCGCGCTCACGTTCAGCCTCAGCGAAATGCTTGAGCGTCGCATGCGCCACACCCTTGGCGTAGCGCTGCATGGCCGCCGTCAGCACATAGAGGCCCGGCTCCTCGGTGACCGGTTCGTCGATGATCTCCTGCCAGCGGCCGAAGCGCACCTGCACATGCGATTTCATCGCATGGTAGCCTTCCACCGTCTGCGTGAGCTTTGGCCGGCCCTGGATGGCGACCACGTCGCGCGCGACCAGGCTGCGCACTCTGTCGGCCGCCCACAATGCAGGCTGGTACTGGCCCGACAACATGCAGGTGAACATCATCAGATGCAGATCGTGGCAGCAGCCGAGCAAATAATAGGTCGGCTCGTCGGCATAGGCGAGATAGAGGTCGTTGGCACGCACCGCCTTTTCGCTGGCGCGTTTTGCTTTCTCATACTCGCCGCACAGCACATAGATGTGCCCCGGCATGTGGTTCATATGCCCGGCATCGGGGCACATCTCGCCGAGCAGATCCGCTGACCGCATGCCGCGCTCCGGCATGGTGGACATTTCCAGGAGATGGATGTGCAGGTGGATGATCGCCGGATGTTGTGCTGCGCCGGCCTCATCGGCAAGCCGGATCGACCGCTCACAGACGTCGAGCGCCTCGACGACATCGGAATTCGGCGCCGGCGCGCCGGTCTTGAGGTTCCACAGCCGCCGCACCGTGCGCATCATCAGTGCTTCGACCAGCAGTGCCATCACATCATGGTCATCGGGAAAGTCCCGATACACAAGCCGCATCGCGGCGGCATAGGCGTCATCCCAACGTTCGAATTCCTCCAGGCTCACCCGGTGTGGCTTCTGGAAGCGGGCGGCCAGCGCCTCGATCAGCCGCTTCTCGATCTCACTGGCGGCAGCCGCATTGGCCCGCGCCAGCTGGACATGCTCGAAGCAGCGCTTGGTCGCGCTGTCGGCTTCGGCCTCGCCATGCTCCTTCCAGGTCAGATTGTAGAAAGGCCCGGCGGCATAGGCGATGCCCCAGTGAACCATCGCGCAGTGAGGATCTGTTTCGAGCGCCTTCTCAAAACACTTGATGCCTTCCTCATGGTTGAAGCCGTAGCACCAGTTAAGGCCAATATCGAACCAACGCTGGGTTTCTGTCGAGCGAGTGGAGATGGGGCGGCGGTAGGTGCCGAGGTCGAAGCGGTCCATGTGGTCTCATTCAATTCTGATTGCCAGCGAGCCAGCTCTGGTCAGACTCCTTCGCCATCAATGTGTGCCGAAACTGGCAGGCATGGCAAACGCAACGAGTGCCATCGCTGCTTGCATTTGGATACTACCGCCCTTAGCCGGTCTCTTCGGGCACCGTTTCATTTTGCCAGCCGGCTAGCTCAGGCAGGTCGTCAAGCCAGCTTTTCTCGGTCATCAAGGCATCGCCGGCCTGCGGAGCAGCCTCGGTGGCGTTTTGAATGAGCCAGTCCATCCACTTCCGATAGGCAGCCGGGGTCAACTCGGGCGGCAGCACCTTGGCCTTGGCCAGCATGCGTTTGCGGAAACTCACCTGCCTGCGGAGTTTCGTCGTCGTGAATTTGATGGTCTTGCCCTGATATTCGACCGTCCAGCGCCCGTCGCCGTGGCTGGCGAGCCTGTCGATGGCGAAGCCGCTATCCACCGGCCTATCCCGCCAAGGAAGCTCGACGGCATTCTTCCTCAGATCGAGTGCCCATCGCCTGTAGTTGGTCCCGGCACGCTGGGGCGGCAGCACCCCTGTCTGTTCGAGCATTTTCCTGCGGAAGGTCGGCTGCTTCTTAAGCTGGCCTGTCGTCAGCTCGATGCGATGCCCGCGGAATTCGACGTGCCAGCGGATCCTGCCATTGCCGAAATACTTGACCAGCCTGTCGATGACGAATTCGTCGTCGGAGAGCGTCACGCAGCCTTGGCTGATGCGTTCGAGAATGAATCGGCTGTCACTGACCATTACGCGTTTGCTCCATGCTCCTCGATGTAGCAGAGGCCGGGTGCCGGGAGTGGAGCGCGACCGGAATCGGCCTCGGCTTCATCGAAGGAAATCACGCGGCCGAGGCGGCCTACAGGAAGGCAGGGTAAGTGACGACACGGCGCGCGATGCGGCGAACGCCGGAATAAATATGCCGGCTCGTCGGATCGACTGGTGTTGCTGGCGGTGTCTTGAATTTCACGCTTGGCGCGTTCGACGGGGTCGCTGGTACAGCACTCCACTCGCTTAATCTGGTGCCATCTGGCAATTGGGGCCAATCCATTTATTTGCCGAAGTATCGAGTTCATTGTCCATGTCGGAGGCGCTGCATACAGGATACCGATCATCACCGCGCCGAGCCATACTTAAGGACTTATACCGGCGAAGGAGTGCATCGTGATCTTGGGGCTGTTGGCCTTGTCGCTGCGACGAAAGCTTCATCATGCAATTGGCAAAAGCATCCGTGCCTTGTTTAAAACCAAAGCCGGTACACTGCGCCTTGTCTTCCGCAGTCTGGGTTTGACTGGCATTCCCCTTGTCTGTCGTGCAGCCAACCAAGAAAGTAACGAACATCAGAAATCCGATGAAGACCAAAGCGCGCATTCCGTTCTTCCTTCGATAATTTCGATCCTTTGACGATCCTATAAATGTCACCCCGCCGCAACCCACCATAGCTGGAATCCCGTCAGGTGGTCGCCAGGGAGCATTTCACGATGATGAGCGTTGGTGATTGTTTTGATCGAGAGAAGAGGAGTGGCTGGGGAACCTGGATTCGAACCAGGACTAACGGAGTCAGAGTCCGTGGGTCTACCGTTAACCTATTCCCCAGCAGGCACGATCTTGAATATCACGATAAACGTGAAAACCGTGCGGGCCGAGCGGGCAAGCCGCTGTGAGCGCTGCCTTGTAGCCGCCAGCGGAAAATAGTCAAGCCTGCTCTGTGCTTCAATGGCACGTTTCGACAGGACGCCACACTTCAGATGCCGGCGCGCGGCGCCCAGTCCTATTCCACGCCTCAAGGCTCCGTCCGGCTGAACTGCGAGCGTTCGAAGAACAACACCACGCCCAGGCCCAGAATCAGCGGGACGATCAGGTAGAACAGCCGGAACACCAGCAGTGCCGCCAGCACGCCGACCGGATCCATGTCCGACAGGCCGGCGAGGAACACCACCTCGAACACGCCGAGTCCGCCCGGCGCATGCGAGATCTGCGCGATCGAGAAGGAGACGAGGAAGACGCCCAGTATGACGAAGTAGCCGGGATTGTGGGCTGCGGGCAGGGCGAAGAAGATGATCGCGGCGGCGGCCAGCAGTTCGATCGGGCCGATCAGCAACTGCCGGGCGACGATCGGCAGCGCCGGATAATGCAGCTGAAAGCTGGCGATCTTCAGCGGGCGCAGATGCAGCCAGCTGCCGAAGACATAGGCGGCGACGAGCAGCAGCATCGCGATACCGGCCGCTTCGGACAGGCCATGATGGGCGATGCCGGAAAATCGGTCGAGTATCTCAGGCTCGAACACCAGAACGAGGCCCGAGGCCAAAATCGTCGACAGCACGAAGGTGATCCAGCAGACCGCCACCAGCACGCCGACATCCTGTCCGGTCAGGCCCCTGGTACCGTAGGCGCGGTAGCGGATGACGGCGCCCGAGAACACCGAACCGCCAATGTTGTGCGACAGCGCATAGGTGGTGAAGGAGCACAGCGTGACGAACAGCCACGACACGCGCTTGCCGATATGCAGAAGCGCGATGTGGTCGTAGCCGGCGAGCGAAGCATAGGCGATGATCGAACTCAGCGCGGCAAGAACCCAGCCGCGGGTCGGAATGGCAGCGATGCCGTCCCAGACATCGTCGAGCGAAATGCCGCGCAGTTCGTGCCAGAGCAGCAGCAGCGAGAAGATCACCGCCGCGATGCCGACGACCGGCCAGAAATAGCGTCTCCAGTTCATTGCCTGACTGCCATGCGTTGCGGGGTCCGCTTCCTTTCGCGGCTGGTGGGAGGCCGGCTGCGCCGGATTCTTCCGCTCATTTCAGAAATGCCTCATCGAAGCCGGCTATTCAACCGCGAACCCTTGTCGCAGCGGCGGCCGGCAAGATTTGTCCGTGGGGCGACCGAAGAGATGCCGGCAGGCGTTGCGCCGGCAACGGATTCATCTCACGGTGGCACCGGAACGGCGGTCAGCGGCCTGCCGGTAAAATTCGGCATGCGGCTCTTGGTGATCGGGCACGGCGCTGTTAGTCTGGCGACAACTTAAAACACTGAAGCGCCTGCTGCGTCCATCATAGGTTCGCGCGGCGCCGGAAGGAACGACAGTGGAAGACCACGATACCGGCGCCGGCGCGCCGGAGGTGGGCGTGTCCAGCGCTTCCCAGCGGTCGGCTGACCCGGGGAACGCAAGCTGGCAGCAACGCCGCCCGACGGAGCTCCGCTCCGCAGACGGGCAGGCGGGCGACGCACCCCACAAAGGCAAGCCCAAGAAGCGGCGCAAGCGAAGGCGCGGGCGCAAGGTTTTTGCGCGCGAGGAAGCGCGCCCCGCGGAGAATCGATCGCCGGCGCCAGGCAAAACCGGTGCCCCGGCGGCGGAGGCCCACAGACCGGCGGAAGCGGCGGTCTCGCCCGCCGCTCTTGAGCCGCGGCCGGAACAAGGCGCCCGTCGGCCGCCGGTCCATGAGCTTCCGGTGTTTGCGGCGCTTGACCTCGGCACCAACAATTGCCGGCTGTTGGTCGCCGTGCCGACGCGGCATGGCCAATTCCGCGTCATCGACGCCTTTTCGCGCATCGTCCGGCTGGGCGAGGGGCTCACCGCCAATGGCCGGCTCGGCCAGCCGGCGATGGACCGCGCGGTCGAGGCGCTGAAAATCTGCGGCGACAAATTGCGCAACCGCAAGATCAGAAAAGCCCGGCTGATCGCCACCGAGGCTTGTCGGACGGCCGAAAACGGCGTCGAGTTCATCGACCGCGTCGAACGCGAGGCCGGCCTGAAGCTCGAGATCATTGACCGCCAGACCGAGGCGCGGCTGGCGGTGTCCGGCTGCGGCTCGCTGGTCGAGCGCGACACCCAAGGCGTCGTGCTGTTCGATATTGGCGGTGGCTCGTCGGAAATCGCGCTCATCGATCTCGCCGGCCGCCGTTCGCCGAGGTTGGCCAATCATATCGTGTCGTGGACGTCGCTGCCGGTCGGCGTCGTCTCGCTGGCCGAGCGCTTTGGCGGCCGCACGGTGACGCGCGAGATCTTCGCCGCCATGGTCGATGACGTTGCCGGCCGGCTGGCCAGCTTCGACGGTCGCGATCGGCTGAGCCATCTCAAGGCCAGCCCGAATTTCCATCTGCTGGGCACGTCCGGAACGGTGACGACGCTGGCCGGTGTCCACCTTGAACTCGAGCGCTACGATCGCCGCCGTGTCGACGGGCTGTGGATGGACCGCGACAGCGTCGATCGCATGGTCGAGAGACTGGTTGGCTGGGATTTCCAGCAGCGCTGCGCCAACCCTTGCATCGGTGCCGATCGCGCCGATCTGGTACTGGCCGGCTGTGCTATCCTCGAAGCGATCCGCGCCGTATGGCCGTCCGAGCGGCTGCGCGTCGCCGATCGTGGCCTGCGCGAAGGTATTTTAAGCGAACTGATGGCCGATGATGGCGTCTGGCGCAACGATGGGCGTGGCAGAGCGTGAACAGTCGACCCCCACTCCGTCGAGCTACGCTCGACACCTCTCCCCCGATCGACGGGGGAGAGGAAAGGCGTGAACTTATGCAGGCTGGCTCCCTTCCTCTCCCTCCGGAGGGGGGAGAGGTGGCTCGGCGAAGCCGAGACGGAGTGGGGGAAGCCGTTCACGAAACGCGCAGACGTCGAAAAATGAACACAACTCGACGAGCGAGAAAACCCGGACCAGAAATCAGGCAATGACCAAGAAACCGGAAAAACCAGGATCCGCCAGCATTCGCGTGCTGAAGACGCGAATCAAGAAGAAGAGCGGGCTGAAGGAATCGTCGCGCCGCTGGCTGCAGCGCCACATCAACGATCCCTATGTCCAGCGCTCCAAGGCTGACGGCTATCGCTCGCGCGCGGCCTATAAGCTGATCGAGATCGACGACAAGCATCATCTGTTGAAACCCGGCATGAAGGTGATCGATCTCGGTGCCGCCCCCGGCGGCTGGTGCCAGGTCGCCGCCGCGCGGACGAAATCGACGGCCGACAAGCCGCATGTCATCGGCATCGATTATCTCGAAATGGACGCCGTGCCCGGCGCACCGGTGCTGCTGATGGATTTCCTCGATCCGCAGGCGCCGCAGAAGCTGGCCGAGGCGCTGGGTGGGGATCCCGATATCGTGTTGTCCGACATGGCGGCACCGACCACCGGCCACAAGCGGACCGACCATATCCGCACCATGCATCTGTGCGAGGTGGCGGCCGATTTCGCGCTGTCGGTGCTGAAGCCAGGCGGGCACTTCCTTGCCAAGACCTTCCAGGGCGGCGCCGAAAACGAACTGCTCTCCATGCTCAAGAAGAATTTCCGCTCGGTCCATCACGTCAAGCCGCCGGCGTCGCGGGATGAATCGGTCGAGCTTTATTTGCTGGCCAAGGATTTCAAAGGGCGAGATCTTCCTTCTCCCCTGGGAGAAGGTGTCGCCGAAGGCGACGGATGAGCTCCAGGGAGCGCCAACGTTTCACTCCGCTGGAACACCCCTCATCCGTCTCGGCGCTTTCGCGCCGATCCACCTTCTCCCACAGGGGAGAAGGCAAGAGGGAACTACTTCCCCGCCGTGCTCGTTTCCAGCGTCTTGGGTGTGGTCAGGCGGCCGTGGCCGGAGATGGCGTTGCCGGCATCGGGCGCCAGCCGCATGAACGACAGCGACGCGGCGGCCGAAATCGCCGCGACGACGAAAAACGCGGTGTGGAAATCCGCCAGCGTCAGTGATCGGTCGTGCAGGCTTGTGGACACTTCCAGGATTCCGCCGGCCAGCGCCACGCCGAGCGCGACGGACAACTGCTGGAACACCGCCGTGATCGGTGTCGCCTTGCTGGTGTCTTCAGCCGAAACCTCGGCATAGGCGAGCGCATTGACGCCGGTGAAGAACATCGAGCGGATGAAGCCGCCGACGAGCAGCATGGCCAGCATCAAGAGATAGGGTGTGTCGGGTGTGAACAGGCCGTTGATGGCGATCGAGGCGGCGGCGACCAGAGAACCGACAACCAGGACGCGGCGGAAGCCGGCGACGCGGAAGATCAGCGCGGTGACAAACTTCATCCCGATGGCGCCGATCGCCGAGACGAAGGTGATCATGCCGGACTGGAACGGCGTCAGCCCAAAACCGATCTGGAACATCAGCGGCAGCAGGAACGGCACGGCACCAATGCCGATGCGGAACAGTCCGCCGCCAAGCACCGAGGAGCGGAA
The DNA here is from genome assembly GCF_003998165.1 of Mesorhizobium sp. M7A.F.Ca.US.007.01.2.1. Taxonomy (NCBI): domain Bacteria; kingdom Pseudomonadati; phylum Pseudomonadota; class Alphaproteobacteria; order Hyphomicrobiales; family Phyllobacteriaceae; genus Mesorhizobium; species Mesorhizobium sp. M7A.F.Ca.US.007.01.2.1. Next base: position 22,953 of record NZ_RZQP01000024.1, read on the forward strand.
CACCTGGTTGCGGAACAATTCGAGCGCCAGCAAGGGATTTTTGGCGCGTCGCGCGTGCAGCAGATAGAGCGCGCCCGAAAGCAGGCCGACCGCTACGGTGATAAGGCCGGTGGCCGGCGGCAAATAGGGCAGGCTCACCACCGACAGGCCGAAAACCACGCCGGATGCCGCCAGCCCGCTTAGCACGAAGCCGAGGAAGTCGAGCGGCGGCGTCTCCATCGATTCGGTCTCCGGCAGGAAACGCGTCGCCAGCCAGATGCCGATCAGGCCGATCGGCACATTGATCAGGAAGATCCAGTGCCAGGTGAAGTAGGTGGTGATGAAGCCGCCGACCGGCGGCCCGACCAACGGTCCGACCAACGCCGGAACGGTTAGCCAGGACATCGCCGCGACGAGTTCGCTTTTTGGTGTCGCGCGCACCAGCACCAGCCGCCCGACCGGTGTCATCATGGCGCCGCCAATGCCTTGCAGGAAGCGCGAGACCACAAAAGCCGGCAGCGAACCGGACAGCGCGCAGGCGATCGAGCCGACGATGAAGACGGCGATCGCGGCGCGAAAGATATTCTTGGCGCCGAAACGGTCGGCCATCCAGCCGCTGATCGGAATGAAGATCGCCAGCGAGACGAGATAGGCGGTCAGGGCCAGCTTGAGCGCGATCGGGCTGGTGTGGATGTCGACGGCGATCGCCGGCAGCGATGTCGCGATAACAGTCGAATCCATGTTTTCCATGAAAAGGGCGACCGCCAATATAAGCGGGATGGTGCGGTTCAAGGAACGCGTCCAGACTTGAATGTTGCGTTGCCGGTTGCATGTCGGCCCTGAGGCGGGCGGTTACCATGCCTTCGCCGGGATGTCGCATTAATTTGCTGTCACTTTTGTGCGACCGGCAACCACAGGTGGCATCCCTTCGCCGGAAAGTCACCTTTCCGGGAGCGTGAAATCATCCGCTTTTCATCGGTGCTTGGACGTGGTACCAGCCAGCGCCAATCCTGAAAGGGAAGAAACGAGTCGGCGCTGTCCATTCCGGTCCAGCGCTTTTTTGTATTCCCCCACCGTTTTTATGTTCAAGGGACTGGCCATGGCAAAAATCATCGAAACGTCCACCGGCGCATTGGCGCTGACCTTTGACGACGTGCTGCTGCAGCCGGGTCATTCCGAGGTCATGCCTGGCGAAACCGATGTCCGCACCCGCATCGCCGGCGACATCGACCTGAATGTGCCGATCCTGTCGGCGGCGATGGACACCGTCACCGAGGCGCGGCTTGCCATAGCCATGGCCCAGGCCGGCGGCATTGGCGTCATCCACCGCAATTTCTCGCCGGCCGAACAGGCCGAGCAGGTGCGGCAGGTCAAGAAATTCGAATCCGGCATGGTGGTCAATCCCGTCACCATCGGCCCCGACGCGACGCTCGCCGACGCGCTGGGCCTGATGCGCAGCTATTCGATCTCGGGCATTCCGGTGGTCGAGAACGGCGGCAGCGGCGGCCACAAGATCGGCCGGCTGATCGGCATCCTGACCAATCGCGACGTGCGCTTTGCGTCCGATCCGGCGCAGAAGGTCCATGAACTGATGACCCGTGACAACCTGATCACGGTCAAGGAGAACGTCGACCAGGACGAGGCCAAGCGCCTCCTGCACCAGCACAGGATCGAAAAGTTGGTCGTCGTCGACAGGCAAGGCAATTGCGTCGGACTGATCACCGTCAAGGACATCGAGAAGTCGCAGCTCAATCCGCACGCCACCAAGGACGCACAGGGCCGCCTGCGCGCCGCCGCCGCCACCAGCGTCGGCGATGACGGTTTCGAGCGCGCCGAACGCCTCATCGATGCCGGCGTCGACCTTCTGGTGATCGACACCGCGCATGGCCACTCGCAGCGCGTGCTCGACGCCGTCACGCGGGCGAAAAAACTATCCAACTCCGTCCGCATCCTGGCTGGCAATGTCGCCACCGCCGCGGGCACGCAGGCGCTGATCGACGCCGGTGCCGACGCCGTCAAGGTCGGCATCGGCCCGGGTTCCATCTGCACCACCCGCATCGTTGCCGGCGTCGGCGTGCCGCAGCTCTCAGCCATCATGTCGGCGGTCGAGACGGCGCACAAATCCGGCGTCTCGGTGATCGCCGATGGCGGCATCAAATATTCCGGCGATCTGGCCAAGGCGCTCGCCGCAGGCGCCAGTGCGGCCATGATCGGCTCGCTGCTGGCCGGAACCGACGAAAGCCCGGGCGAGGTCTATCTGCACCAGGGCCGCTCCTTCAAGGCCTATCGCGGCATGGGCTCGGTCGGCGCCATGGCCCGCGGCTCCGCCGATCGCTACTTCCAGGCCGAGGTGCGCGACACGCTGAAACTGGTCCCGGAAGGCATCGAAGGGCAGGTTCCCTACAAAGGACCTGTGTCTGGCGTGCTGCACCAGCTTGCGGGCGGCTTGAAAGCCGCTATGGGTTATGTTGGTGGCCGCGATCTTGCCGATTTCCGCGAGCGCGCCACTTTTGTGCGCATATCCAATGCCGGACTTCGTGAAAGCCACGCCCATGACGTCACGATTACCCGCGAAAGCCCGAACTATCCCGGCGGAGCCTGACCGGTACGGGCTCGGGCGGAGCCTGACGGCAACGATCCTGCGGCTGCCGCGCCACGCAGGCGCACTCTGTTTCCTGTCGGCGGTCGTTTTCATCGCCATGACGGCTATGGAATTACTCTACTTCCGCCAGTTGAGCGGCGGCTTGCCATCACTCGACATGCGTATTTTCGGTTTCACTCCGGACGAAGGCATGGCCTGGCTGACGGCACTCGGCCGGCGCGGCGGCGAGATCATTCTCGTCTGGCACTATCTGACCTTCGATCTGTTGTTCCCGGCGCTGCTGTCTGTGACGCTGGTCAGCCTGATCCTGGCCACCGGCCGGCGATTGAAGGCTTTCCGCGTGCAGCCGGTGCAGCTGCAGTCGATCTTCGCGCTGGTCCTGGTGCTGCCCTACACGCTTGCCGACTACGCCCAGAACATCGCGGTAGCGCGGCTTCTGTCCGATTTCCTGTCGGCGAATCCGGACTCGCTGTCTTTGGCTTCGGCGCTCACCGTCACCAAATTCGCGCTTTTCGCCGTCCCGGTGATCGTCATTGCCGCCTTCTGGCTGGCAGGCCAGAAACGCCTGGCCTGATGCCGCGCGCAAAGCTCAGCCCGCTAGGGGAAACTTCGTGAACCAGACCACGATCTTCTGGCCTGTTCTGGCGCATGTGCTGCTGATCTACATTGTCTACTGCGTCCTGGGTCGCCGCAGATACGGCGCAATCAGGTCAGGCGAGGCGAAGCCCGGTCATTTCAAGGTGCGTTCGACCGAGCCGGCCTCCAGCGTTACCGTTTCCGCCAATCTCACCAACCAGTTCGAGCTGCCGGTGCTGTTCTATGTGCTGTGCCTGGCGCTGCACCTGACCAACGGCGTCAACTATTTGACCCTGGCGCTGATGTGGATTTTCGTCGCATCGCGCTATTTCCACGCCTGGGTTCACCTGACCAGCAACAATCTGCTGCTGCGCAGCCGCTCGTTCTTCGTCAGTGCGGTGATTCTCCTGCTGGGATGGATCTGGTTCGCGCTGCACCTGCTCGGCGTGGTTTGAGCAGACAGTTCTGCCTTCTCCATTTGCTTGCGGGAGAAGGAAAGAACGCTCCTCTACAGGTCGAACACCGCAATCTTGCGCTTGTCGAACTTGATGCCGATCTCGCCGCGTACCAGCTTGAGCGCGGCCTCGCCGAACACCGCGCGCCGCCAGCCCTGCAGGGCCGGTACGTCGGCTTCCTCGCCCTCGGCGGCGATACGGTCGATGTCGTCGCTGGAGGCCAGCACCTTGGAGGCGACGCCTTCCTTTTCGGCGACGATCCGCAGCAGCACCTTCAACAGTTCCGCCGCGGCGCTCGAGCCCTCGGGCGGCTGGAAACTCTTTGGCAGTTTCGGCATCTGCTCCTTGGGCAAGGCAAGGGCGGTGTTGACCGCGCCGAGCAGCGCCGTCGCCGTCGAGGAGCGTTCCCAGCCCTTCGGCGTCGTGCGCAGCTTGCCCAGGGCTGCCGCGTCGCGCGGCGCCTGCTGCGCCACCTCGTAGATCGCGTCGTCCTTGAGCACGCGGCCGCGCGGCACGTCGCGTTCGCGCGCCTCGCGCTCGCGCCACGCCGCAACGCCCTGCACGATCGCCAGTTCCTGCGGCTTGCGCAGCCGCATCTTCAGCCGTTTCCAGGCGTCCTCGGGGTGCGGATCATAGGTTTCGCGCGAGGTCAGCACCTCCATTTCCTCGTTGAGCCAATGGGCGCGGTTTTCGCGCGCCAGTTCGGCGCTGAGGTGCTGATAGACCTCGATCAGATGGGTGACGTCGGCCAGCGCATAGTCGAGCTGCTTGTCGGAAAGCGGCCGGTGGCGCCAGTCGGTGAAGCGCGACGACTTGTCGAGCCGCGCGCCGGTGATGCGCTGCACGAGCTGATCGTAGGAAACGCTGTCGCCGAAGCCGCAGACCATCGCCGCCACTTGCGTGTCGAACACTGGATGCGGAACCAGATCGCCGAGATGGACGATGATTTCGATGTCCTGCCGCGCGGCGTGGAAGACTTTGACCACCGCCTCGTTGGCCATCAGCCTGAAGAACGGCTTCAGGTCGATATCGGGAGCCAGCGGATCGATCAGTGCCGTCACGCCGGGAGCGGCCATCTGGATCAGGCACAGGATCGGCCAAAACGTCGTTTCTCGAATGAATTCGGTGTCGACAGTGACGAAATCCGACTTTTCGAAAGCGGCGAGAACGGTCTCGAGTTCTTTCTGGGTGGTGATGACGTGCATCAAATCGCTTTTGGCAGGAGTAAGGTCTTCCTAGATTTCAGCCGCCGGGGCTTTCGTCAAGCTTTGGCACCGCCATCATGAGGTTCCCGGACCGTCGGAATCGCCGTTTCTCCTGGCCAGCCGCGCGAAAACCGTCGAAGTGCGCAGGAGCGCAATGAAGCGGCCGCGCCTGCCCGCCGGCACCCCGGACCGGGCCTGCATGCGGTAGAGGATGACGGCGATGAAGATCGCATAGACCACCGCGCTGAATACAAACAGGGCGCCCGGTCCGAAATATTGCATCGCCGTCGAGGCGGCGAACGGGCCACCAATGGCGCCGAAGGAATAGAACAGCATCAGCGCCGCGTTGATCAGCACGAACTCGCCCGTGTCGGCGCGGTCGTTGGAATGCGCCGCCGACAGCGAATAGAGCGGCATGGCGAAACAGCCGAAGATGAAGATGAAGATGAAGTTGAGCGCCGGATTGCTGCCGGCGATGAACACCAGCGCCAGCGCCGAAAACATCGCGCAGCACGTCGTCATCAGCAGCACCCGGCGCCGGTCCCAGCGGTCGGAAAGGTAACCCAGCGGATACTGGATGATGGCGCCGCCGAAAATGCCGACGCTGACGAAGGTGACGACATCGGCGACCGACATGCCGATCTGCTCGGCATAGACAGGCGACAAGGTGCGAAAGGCGCTGTTGGTGACGCCGACGGCGATGCAGCCGAAGCAGCCCAGCGGCGAAATCCGCCAGACGCGCGCCAAGTCGAGCTTGACCTCCTCCGGCGGCGTCGGGTTGGAGCGGTCGCCGAGCGAAACCGGCACCAGCGACAGCGTGATCATCATCGACATGATAGCGAAAATTGCGAAACCGCCAGCGCCGAAGATCGGGATCAGGAACTGGGCTGATGTCACCGAACCGATGTCGACCATCCGGTAGATCGCCAGCACGCGTGCCCGATCGTGATTGCTGACGCCGGAATTCAGCCAGCTTTCGACGATGGTGAACAGCCCGGCGAAGCAGAAGCCGCCGGCAAGACGCACCGCGCACCACATCACCGGATCGATGACCAGCACCAGGAGCAAGGTGCCGACTGAGGCGATTGCCGCCAGCGCCGAAAATGCCCTGATATGGCCGACCGCCTTCATGATGCGGGTGATGGCCAGGCAGCCGAGCAGGAAGCCGGCGAAGTAGAAGGTGCCCATCAGGCCGATGTCGGAAGCCGAAAACCCTTCCTGCGCGCCGCGCAGCGCGATCAGCGTGCTCTGCAGCCCATTGCCGCCGAGCAGTATGCCTGCGGCGAGAAGAAGCGGGATCATCGGGCGGATGGAGGACATGAAGCAATCACGTGTCGGTGATCCCTTCTTGAACCATCGCCTTGACCAATACCAGCGGCAATTCCCGGCAAACTACAGCGAGGATATGTCCAACTCTTCGTGGAAGGTCCAAACGCTTATGAACGGGCCGTCGTTTAGGTTCTTGCTACAGATCGTCATGATCACCTGTTGCCGTTGATCGTCGCGCGGAGGCAACTGACCGGTGATGAGCCGGAAACCGTCGGGATCTACGCCAACAGCGAATTGCTGTTCCGGGTCGATACGATCGTAGTCGATTATGAGCCGCGATCCGTCGAACTGCTCCCGCATCGATTCGTCGTTCGGAAAGTCACCGTCGGAGAGGGCTTTGAACCGCGCCCAATCGTCTATGCGAGCCGCGTCAAGCAGGTTGACGATGCGGCTGCGCTCTTGAGGTGTCAGAAAGAGCTTCTGGTTTTGCATATCCTGATCTCATTTGCCGTAAACGTAGCGGTAGAGGATATCGCTATCCATTGTGCCGCCCAAGTTTACAACGGATGTCCTGTCGAAGCTGCTTGCCTTGACAAATCCGGCCTCCCATGCGCTTTTCGCGCAAATTTTGAGGCCGGGCTTGATGCTTGGCCTGCAACCCAGCACCCCGGACTTTACCAATGACAATGCACCGTTACCGCAGCCATACCTGTGCCCAGTTGAGGAAGAGCGACGTCGGCTCGACCGTTCGCCTGTCGGGTTGGGTGCATCGCGTGCGCGATCATGGCGGCCTGCTCTTCATCGACCTGCGCGACAATTATGGCCTGACCCAGATCGTCGCCGATCCGGATTCGCCGGCCTTCAAGGTCGCCGAGACCGTACGCGGCGAGTGGGTCATCCGCGTCGACGGCGAGGTCAAGGCGCGTTTGCCCGAGACCACCAACGCCAATTTGCCGACCGGCGAGATCGAGATCTTCGCCCGCGAGATCGAGGTGCTGTCGGCGGCCAAGGAATTGCCGCTGCCGGTGTTCGGCGAGCCCGACTATCCCGAGGACATCAGGCTGAAATACCGCTTCCTCGATCTGCGCCGCGAGACGCTGCACAAGAACATCATCGCGCGGACGAAAATCATCGCGGAAATGCGCAAGCGCATGGGCGAGGTCGGCTTCACCGAATTCTCGACGCCGATCCTCACCGCGTCGTCGCCGGAAGGCGCGCGCGACTTCCTGGTGCCGTCGCGCATCCATCCCGGCACCTTCTATGCGCTGCCGCAGGCGCCGCAGCAGTACAAGCAGCTGATCATGGTGTCGGGCTTCGACCGCTATTTCCAGATCGCGCCCTGCTTCCGCGACGAGGACCCGCGTGCCGATCGCCTGCCCGGCGAATTCTACCAGCTCGACCTTGAAATGAGCTTCGTCGAGCAGGACGACGTGCTGTCGACCATGGAACCTGTCATGCGCGGGGTCTTCGAGACCTTCGCCAACGGCAAACCGGTGACGCAGAACTTCCAGCGCATTCCCTATGATGTGGCCATGCGCAAATACGGCTCCGACAAGCCGGACCTGCGCAACCCGATCGAGATGCAGGCCGTCTCCGATCATTTTCGCGATTCCGGCTTCAAGGTGTTCGCCAACATCCTGGCCAACGACCCGAAGGCCGAAGTGTGGGGCATTCCCGCCAAGACCGGCGGCAGCCGCGCCTTTTGCGACCGTATGAATTCCTGGGCGCAGGGCGAGGGCCAGCCGGGGCTGGGCTATATCTTCTGGCGCAAGGAGGGCGACAAGCTCGAAGGCGCCGGTCCGCTCGCCAAGAACATCGGCGAGGAGCGCACCGAGGCGATCCGCCTTCAGCTCGGCCTTGCCGATGGCGACGCCGCCTTCTTCGTTGCCGGCGACCCGAAGAAGTTCGTCTCCTTCGCGGGGGCTGCGCGCACCCGTGCCGGCGAGGAGCTGAACCTTGTCGACCGCGAGCGTTTCGAGCTGTGCTGGATCGTCGACTTCCCGTTCTTCGAGTGGAACGAGGAAGAGAAGAAGATCGACTTCGCCCACAACCCGTTCTCGATGCCGCAAGGTGGCATCGATGCGCTGAATGGCGAGGACCTGCTCGGCATCAAGGCGTTCCAGTACGACATGGTCTGCAACGGTTTCGAGATCGCCTCAGGCGGTATCCGCAACCATCTGCCCGAAACCATGGTCAAGGCGTTCGAGACGGTCGGGCTGGACCGCGCCACGGTCGAGGAGCGCTTCGGCGGCCTCTATCGTGCCTTCCAGTATGGCGCACCACCGCATGGCGGCATGGCCGCCGGCGTCGACCGCGTCGTCATGCTGCTGCTCGGCGCCAAGAACCTGCGTGAGATCACCATGTTCCCGATGAACCAGCAGGCCTATGATCTGTTGATGAACGCACCGTCGGAAGCGAGCCCGCAGCAGCTTCGCGACCTGGCGCTGCGCGTTGCCGTGCCCAAGAAGGACGCCTGATCGCGCTTCGGGCGATGCTTTAAAGACCGCCCGAACCATTCTTTCGATTCGCTAATCCCAACGAAAAGCCCGGCATCGCTGCCGGGCCTTTCGCATACCAGATCGCTTCGATCAGTCTTCGTTGGCCTTGACGGAGACGCCAAGTGTCTTAGGCAGGTCGAGCGGGTTGGACATGGCGCCCGCCATGATCAGCGCGAACGGCACCGAGGCCGGCGGCTCGGCCGAGATTTCGAGGCTCTTCGGATCGTCGAGGAATTTGCTGACCGCGGCCGTAACCTGCGCAGTCAGTTCCGGATTGTTGAGCTGAGCCATGCCGAACGGCACGATCGCCTTGGCCTGGTTGGCGATGTCCTTGCCGGACATGCCTTGCTGCTTGCCGACATAGTCCAGAACCTTGTTGGTCAGCGAATCGTCGTCGAAGCGGATCGAGGCGCTGTTGAACGAAAGCTGCTGCAACAGGCCGAGCATGGCCATGCCTTGCGCCGAATTGTCGGCGCCTTCCGGCTGTGCCGCCATCTTCTTCTGCATTTCCTGCAGCGACTTGATGAAGTCCAGCGTGTAGCCGCCGAGATCGAAGGTCATGCCGAGCGTGCCGGCATTCTCGACCGAGATGTCGTATTTCGACAGTTCCATCTTGCCGTCCGTGGGCTGCCAGGTGCCGGCCATTTCGAGGTTGCCCGCGATGTTCTGGTAGCCGAGCGCGTTGATGACTTCCTTGGACTTGGGATCGTCCACCAGCGTCAGGTCGGCATTGAATTTTTCGGTGGTTGCGGTGAATTCCATCGCCTTGCCGTCCGCCGGCGGCGTGATCTCGATGGCAAGTCCGTCCATCGAGAAGGCGGTCTTGTCGGCGACCTTGACGGTCATGTTCGAGAGTTCGGCGGACTTGTACATCATCAGCGAGCCCAGCGGGCCGGTGGCGCCGTCGGCCGGAACTGTCATGTCGTGGATGACGAAGGGGCTGAGGTCGAGGGTGACGCCGTCCTTGCTGTGTGTGAAGGCAGCCGTTGATACGGTGGCGATGTCATAGCCGCCATTTGCCTCGGTCACGCCTTCGAGTTTGACGTCGCCGATGGGAAGCGCTTCCTTCTCCGCCGCCGGTTTGATGGCAACGCCCTGTAGCACCATGCTGGTGTTGTCGCCGGTCACCCCGGTCCAGGTGATGTCGACACCTTGTGCGACAAGCGCTGCCTTCAGCCGGTCGGCCACTGCCGTATCCTGTGCGAGGGCCGCATTCAGCGGCAGCGTGAGCAAGAAGGTCGAAAAAGCCAGTTTCTTGAGAATTGAGCGTTTGATTGTCATCGCAAGGTCCCTGAGAGTGTCCTGAAATTGTTTTTTCAATTATTTGCGCCATCACCATTCCGTGACGAACTGGACCGGAAAAAGGCGTGTCCCGGCACATTGGTCAAAAATCGCGGTGAAAGGCAAACCCGATCCCACCGTCTTTGCGCAAACCGGTGAATTTGTCATGAAGAGCCGATAGCCGGATATCGTCGCGCTTGGCGATAGAGCCCGCATGTAACAGGCTGATGTTGGCCGACATCCGCTGGGGTATGGTTTCATGTTGCAGAAAGGCCGGTATCTCCGTCGGGCTCTTGCCGCGAATCACCCGCTCGGCTAGTCCGAGCCCATGGGAAAAAGGCTTTTGCCGCCTGAAAATGGCGGTGGCGATCACATCGAGCCGGTCGATCTGAAGAAGGCGCTGGAAGAGCGCTATCTTGCCTATGCGCTGTCGACCATCATGCACCGGGCGCTGCCCGATGTGCGCGACGGACTGAAGCCGGTCCATCGCCGCATCATGCACGCCATGCGCCTGCTGCGGCTCAACCCCGATCAGGGCTTTGCCAAATGCGCCCGCATCGTCGGCGAGGTGATGGGCAAGTTCCACCCGCATGGCGACCAGTCGATCTATGACGCGCTGGTGCGGTTGGCGCAGGATTTCTCGATGCGCTATCCCCTGGTCGACGGGCAGGGCAATTTCGGCAACATCGACGGTGATAACGCCGCCGCCATGCGCTACACCGAAGCGCGCATGACCGATGTGGCGACCGAACTTTTGTCCGGCATCACCGAGGATGCCGTCGATTATCGGCCGACCTACAATGAAGAAGACGAGGAGCCGGTGGTTTTGCCCGGCGCCTTTCCGAACCTGCTGGCCAACGGCTCGTCCGGCATTGCGGTGGGCATGGCGACATCGATCCCGCCCCACAACGCCGCCGAGCTTTGCGATGCCGCACTTCACCTGATCGAAAACCTGGACGCGCCGGTGGCGAAGCTGATGGACTTTGTCCAGGGGCCGGATTTCCCGACCGGCGGCATCATCGTCGACAGCCGCGCCTCGATCCTCGAAGCCTACGAAACCGGTCGCGGTGGCTTTCGCGTGCGCTCGAAGTGGTTCCAGGAGGACCAGGGCAGGGGCACCTGGAGCATCGTTGTCACCGAAATCCCGTACGGCGTGCAGAAGGCGCGGCTGATCGAGAAGATCGCCGAGCTGCTGATGGCGCGCAAGCTGCCGCTGCTCGAGGACATCAGGGACGAAAGCGCGGAGGACGTCCGCGTCGTGCTGGTGCCGAAGAGCCGTTCGGTCGACCCCGGCATCCTGATGGAATCGCTGTTCAAGCTGACCGAGCTCGAAAGCCGCTTCCCGCTCAACATGAATGTGCTGTCGCGCGGCAAGGTGCCCAACGTGCTGTCGCTGAAGGGCGTGCTGCAGGAGTGGCTCGAGCACCGCCGCGAGGTTTTGGTCCGCCGCTCGAAACATCGCCTCGGCGAAATCGAAAGACGGTTGGAGATACTTGCCGGCTACCTGATCGCCTACCTCAACATCGACGAGGTGATCAGGATCATCCGCGAGGAGGATGAGCCCAAGCAGGTGATGATGGCCCGCTGGTCGCTCACCGACACCCAGGCCGAAGCCATCCTCAACATGCGGCTGCGCGCCCTGCGCAAGCTGGAAGAATTCGAGATCCGCAAGGAATTCGACGGCCTGAGCGCGGAGAAGAAGCAGATCGAGGCACTGCTTGCTTCAAACGAGAAGCAGTGGGCGACGATCAAGTGGGAAGTCACCAACATCCGCGACAAGTTCGGTCCGGAGACCGAGCTCGGCAAGCGCCGCACCCAGTTCGCCGACGCGCCCGAGCATGATCTGACCGACATCGCACACGCCATGATCGAGCGCGAGCCTGTCACCGTCGTCGTCTCGGAAAAGGGCTGGCTGCGGGCGATGAAGGGGCATCTGGCCGATCTCTCGACGCTGACCTTCAAGGAGGGCGACAGCCTCAAGCTCGCCTTCCATGCGCAGACCACTGACAAGGTACTGGTCTTCACCACCGGGGGCAAGTTCTACACCATCGGCGCCGACCGGCTGCCTGGCGGGCGCGGCCATGGCGAGCCGATCCGCATCATCGTCGATATGGACAATGACCAGGACATCGTCACCGCCTTCGTTCACGATCCGAAGCGCAAGCTGCTGCTGGCCTCGCACGACGCCAACGGTTTTATCGTGCCGGAGGAGGAAGTCGTTGCCAACACCCGCAAGGGCAAGCAGGTGATGAACGTCAAGGCGCCGGACGAAGCCAAGCGCTGCATCCCGGTCACCGGCGACCATCTCGCCATCGTCGGCGAGAATCGCAAAATGCTGGTGTTCGCGCTCGCAGAGATTCCGGAGATGGGCCGCGGCAAGGGCGTGCGCCTGCAGAAATACAAGGATGGCGGCCTTCTCGACCTCAAGCCGTTCACGCTTGAGAGCGGCCTCTCCTGGCAGGATTCAGCCGACCGCACCTTCACAAGGTCGCGCGAGGAACTGGCTGAATGGATCGGCGCCCGTGCCTCGGCCGGACGCATGGTGCCGAAGGGATTCCCGAGGACGGGGAAATTTGGGTAGCGAGTGAAGCTGCCGATCTCCCCCCTCGTGGGGAGATGCCCGGCAGGGAGAGGGGGGCGCTGTCCCGCCGACGGTCGAGTTCACAGATACTCGATTGGTTTGCGGCTCACGGTCCAAATCCAAGGCCGCGATCCTTCACGCCCCCTCTGTCCTGCCGGGCCTCTCCCACGAGGGGGAGATTGGCAGCTTCACCATCTCATTTGGACTATCGTCACGATTGCTGCACTATATCAGTGCATAGACAGGAGGGGTGTTTGGGAGAGCCAGGCGTTTGAAGGAAGCAAGAATCCAGAAACCGGAACGGCAGCAGCGCCTCTTCGGCCTGTCGACGCCGCTCAGGGCAGCCGTCATCCCGCCGCTGTCGGCGGCACGCTGGCTGCTGGTGCTGATCGTTGCCGCCGGCGTCTATTTCTTCCACGGCTTCCTGTTTCCGGTGCTGGCGGCGCTCGTCATCGCTTTCGCCAGCTGGCCGCTCTACCGCCGCCTGCTTGCCGCGGTCGGCGGCAACCGCACCATCGCCGCGACCTTCGCCATCCTGTTCATCCTCGCCTTCCTGGTGATCCCGATCGCGCTCGCCGGCACCTATGCGATCAACGAGGTCCGCGAATGGGTCGCCTGGGCGATCGAGACCAACCGCCACGGCGCGGTGACGCCACACTGGATCGCCACCATGCCTGTCGTGGGCGAGTGGCTGAACGAACAGTGGACCACCAATTTCGGCCATCCGGGCGGCATTGGTGAGCTGATCCAGCTGGTCAGCGGCGCTAATATCGGCAGCATCTATCGTGGCGTGCTGGCCGCAGGCGGCAGTGCTTTCGGCCTGCTGTTGACGCTGCTGTTCATGATGATCGCGCTGTTCTTCGCCTATCGCGACGGCGAGCACTTTGCCGGCCAGGTCGACCGTCTCGGCGAGCGCATCCTGCCGACCAGATGGGAGCGGATCTCGCGCGTCGTGCCGGCGACGATCTCGTCGACGGTGACCGGCATGACCGTCATCGCCATCGGCGAGGGCCTGGTGCTGGGCATCGCCTACTGGCTGGCCGGCGTGCCGTCGCCGGTCACACTCGGCGCCCTGACCGGCGTCATGGCGCTCATCCCGGGCGGTGCACCGCTGTCGTTCACGCTGGTCTCGATCTACCTCGCCGCCAGCGGCTCGCCGATGGCCGGGCTGGCGCTGTTCCTCTGGGGGGCGGTCGAACTGTTCATCGTCGACAAGACATTGCGCCCCAAGCTCGTCGGTGGCCCGATAAAACTGCCCTTCCTGCCGACTTTTTTCGGTCTGATCGGCGGCGTCAAGACCATGGGGTTTCTCGGCCTGTTCATCGGCCCGGTGCTGATGGCCCTGCTGGTGGCTATCTGGCGCGAATGGCTGCGCGAGGTGGAAATGGCGGAAGACGTCGTTCCCGATGGCGTCGCCGAGATCGAAGGCAGCCCGCCGCAGATCGAAATTGTCGCCGAGAAAAAGGCCCGGGCATGATCTTCGGGATCCAAGCGCGACTCACCTGACGTCGGTCTACGCATGTTTTTGCGATTTGTTCTGCCAAGAATTATTGAGGGAATGCAGGCGCGCGAAGGTTTTTTTGGCGCTGCCTACGAATTGCGAGGCCAACCTGATATCGATCAACACACGTTAGATCGGCTGGAAGATAGTCTCGCCTGGTTTCGACAGAACCTTGCGGTACCGCCACGTTTCAACCTCTCAAGATCGAAAGGTTTTTACCGGAAACAGACGACCCAAGGATTAAGCTGGTTCAAGCCAACGGCAACGGACCATTTGGCAAGGGCTTATGACCTCGCGGCGCTCCTTGGGCGGCATGGGCATCATGTCGAGGTCATGAAGAGTTCCCGTCTGGGATATGTTGTTTACGAGGACGAATACCAGATAATCGCAGAGCCTTTTTCAGATACGGCAACGCGTTGATTGCGCTTGCGTGCGCTGCAGGTCTGGAACGACTGCCGTCCACTCTCTAGGCCGGGTGAGCGACGGCGAGCGTCGCTCGGCGCTTGCGGCCCTCATGCAGTTGCCACAGCGAATGCGCAGTCAGCGTGACGATCAGGATCCCGCCACCGATCAGGCTGTTCCGGGTCGGTGCCTCGGCGAAGATCATCCACACCCAGACCGGCGCCAGCACCGTTTCGAGCACGTAGAACATCGCCACTTCCGGTCCCGAAATGTATTTCGGCCCGGCGGCAAGGCAGAAGAACGAAATCGGCATGACGACCGCGCCGTTGAAGATGATCCACCAGGGCGCGTTCACGTGAAAGCCTTCGCCTGTCACCATGAAGGCCGCCAGCCCAAGCGGCAGAAGCACCCCGACGAGCGAGGTGAATCCCATGTCCTTGCCACTGGCGCGCGAGATGGTGATGGCCACGGCGATGAAGAAGGCCGAGCAGAGCGCCATGAAATCGCCGAACAGCTTGCCGGTGCCGACGGAACCGCCGACGATGACCAGCACGCCGAAGATCATGATCGCCATCGCCGCGATGGTCACCAGCCGCGGCCTCTCGCGCAGGAATATCCAGGACAGCAACCCCGCAAAGACGGTGTTGAAGGCCAGGATGAACACCAGGTCGGCGGTCGAGGTGTGGTAGACGGCGGTGACGAAGGTGATCCCGGTCAGCCCGTAGCATATCGCCACGATCAGGCCGGACCAGCCGGGGATCAGCGGCGGGGCGTTTCGGCTGAGTGCCCGCCAGACCGACCAGATGACCATGGCCGCGACGAAAGTTGTGCCGGTGCGCAGCAGCATGATCGTCCATGCGCCACCGTCGGCGAGGCGGATCAACGGTATGTCGACAGTCAGCGTGAGCCCGCCGATGGCGGTTATCAAAAGACCTTTCTGGTGATCGTGATGAGAGGACATGCAGGAACTTTCGCAATGAAATGCAGGCTGGCGGCCGGCCGGTGCAATGGCGCACTCTCTCCAGCCAACCGGCTGAAAGACCAGCATCCCCTGCCTTGAAACAGTTTAAAGGCGGACCTTGGAAAAGCTCAGCGTGAAACCGCTTCGTTGATGTAGCGTTCCCAGCCCTTGGGGCCGAGATGCTCCTGCGGCATGAAGCGCATCTTATAATTCATCTTGCGCGAGCCGTTGACCCAGTAGCCGAGATAGACATGGGGCAGACCCATCGCCCTGGCGCGGGCGATGTGGTCGAGGATCATGAACGTGCCGAGCGACCGTTCCTCGAAATCGGGATTGAAGTAGGAATAGACCATCGACAGGCCGTCAGCCATCTTGTCGGTGAGCGCCACCGCGATCAGCTCGCCCTGTCCCTTGCCGGTGATGAAGGTGTCGGGTCCACGCCGCCGATATTCGATCACCTTGGTGTCGACATGGGTATCCTCGACCATCATCGCATAGTCGAGCACCGTCATGTCGGACATGCCGCCACGGCGGTGGCGGGCATCGAGGTAGCTGCGGAACAGGGAATATTGTTCGGTCGAGGGCTCGGCATTGTGCATGTAGCCGACGAGATCGGAATTGTGCTGCAGCACGCGCTTCATGTTGCGGCTGGCGACGAATTCCTGGGCGAGGATGCGTACCGAAACACAGGCGCGGCAGGTCTCGCAGGCCGGCCGGTAGGCGATGTTCTGCGAGCGCCGGAAGCCGCCTTGCGTCAACAGGTCGTTCATCTCCGCCGCCTTGTCGCCAACCAGGTGCGTGAACACCTTGCGCTCGAACTGGCCGTCGAGATAGGGGCACGGCGACGGCGCGGTCAGGAAGAACTGCGGCGACTGGGTCGGATGCTGCGTCATCGAGCCTTGGAAACACTCCTTCGAATCGCTCTACCTTTGGCGCGGATGGCGAAAAATTCAACAGGATTATGTGGGCGCGGTCGACTCGACTCCTTCACATTTGTGCTCAATCGGTTGCGACTGCTCTTCAGAGGGCCGTTTCAGCGGTCGGTGCGGCTGACGACCGTGCCAAGCAAAAGATCGTGCAAGGTGCGTTTGCGGTCGGAAAACAGCGTCACCAGCAGGACAAGCGGCGACAGGATGACATTGCCGGCCCAGAACAGCACCGAATGGACAACCGCAGTGAGGCCGTCGATCGGCCTGCCGTCGAGCCGGTCGAGCCGGATGCCCATCATCTTCATGCCCGTGGTGGCCTGGTCAGCGCTGCCCAACGTGTTCCAGATGTAGAGGATGGCCACAGTCGGCACCAGGACGCCGAACAGCATCCAGCCAAGGCCGAGGGTCAAAAGCCCGAGAAAGAACACCAGAATGGCAAACGGAATGGTGAGCAGCGCGACGATGATATAGTCGATCACAAAAGCCAGGATGCGCCTCGTGCGTACGCCGTCATAGGCCCTGACATCGTCGAGCCTGCTGGTGATGATTTCGCCGTCGAGAACGCGCGCGTTCATGTCATTTCCTCGTAACAAGGTCCGACATAGGGTGCGGACTGCTCAGCCATGAAATGGTGAAGGCCTGTGGCGGAATCAAGATCGCGCTTCCAGCGGTGCTCCAGCTTCGATGGCGTCGGGCCCGATGCGAACTGGTTGAATTTGCGGCGCGGATAGCATTAGCTTGTTGCGGCGCAGCAGAGCGCACAGGGGACGGGGCAATATGGACTACGACATGCTGGTCATCGGCAGCGGCCCTTCCGGCCGCCGTGCCGCGGTGCAGTCGGCCAAGCTCGGCAAGTCCGTGCTGGTGGTCGACCGCGGCCGGCGTCTGGGCGGTGTCTCGGTGCATACCGGGACCATCCCATCGAAAACGCTGCGCGAAACGGTGCTCAATCTCTCGGGCTGGCGCGAGCGCGGCTTCTACGGGCGTGGCTACCGCGTCAAGCAGGATATTTCGGTCGGCGATCTGGTCGAGCGCCTGCACAAGACGCTCGACCATGAGGTCGAGGTGCTGCAGCACCAGTTCATGCGCAACACGGTCAAGAGCGCTCGCGCCGCGGTGAAATTCCTTGGCCCCAACAAGGTCAGCCTGACATCAGACACCGGCGATTACAGCGAGGTCGGTTTTGCCAATGCGCTGATAGCGGTCGGCACCAGGCCGCACCGCCCGCGCGACGTGCCTTTCGACAAGACCCGCGTCTTCGACAGCGACGAGATGCTGGAGCTTGATCGCTTGCCGCGCACGCTGACCGTGATCGGCGCCGGCGTCATCGGCGTCGAATATGCGACGATCTTTTCCGCGCTCGACGTGCCGGTAACCTTGGTCGAGCCGCGCAACTCCATCCTCGATTTCGTCGACCGCGAGATCGTCGACGATTTCATCCACCAGATGCGCGATCGCGGCATGACCATCCGGCTGGGCAGCGCGGTGAAGGAGATCCGCTCCAAGCCGGACGCCGCCGAAGTGGAACTGGCCGATGGCCGCACCATCCGTTCCGAGGTTGTGCTCTACGCCGCCGGCCGCACCGGCAATGTCGGCAGCCTGGGCCTGGATGTCGTCGGCATCGACGCCGACTCCAGAGGGCGCATCAAGGTCGATCCGCAATCCTTCCAGACCAGCGTGCCCAACATCTATGCCGCCGGCGACGTCATCGGCTTTCCGAGCCTGGCCTCGACTTCGATGGAGCAGGGCAGGGTGGCCGCCTGCCATGCCTTTGGAGTGCCTTTGCCGCCGCCGCCGGAAACCTTCCCCTATGGCATCTATGCGGTGCCGGAAATCTCGACGGTCGGCCAGTCTGAAGAACAGGTGCGTGAGAGCGGTGCGGCCTACGAGGTCGGCGTGGCGCGTTTTCGCGAGACCTCGCGCGGCCACATCATGGGTGTCAACACCGGCTTCCTGAAGCTGCTGTTTTCGATCGAAACGCGCCGTCTGCTCGGCGCGCACATCATCGGCGAGGGCGCCACCGAGCTCATCCACATCGGCCAGGCGGTGATCAATCTCGGCGGCACCGTCGACTTCTTCGTCAACAACACCTTCAACTATCCAACGCTCGCCGAAGCCTACAAGATCGCCGGGCTGGATGCCTGGAACCGGATGGGAAGAGGGTAGGCCGGCTGGTCGTGGCGGCGAGCCTGTCAGCTTGCCTGCGCCACCGCCGCCGGTCCCGCCAGCCATTGCCTGACGATTGCCGCGTCGGCGCTGCCGACTTCATGACCTGATGAGACAATCCTGGCGTCGATCTCGGCGCCATGCCGACTGAGCAATGTCACCAGAGCAGGGGCGAAAGGCGCATAGGTGAGGTCGGCGGCGCCGGCGATCATCAGCACCCGCACCTTTGACAGATCCGTCGCCGGCACATCATCGAGCACCGGCATCGGTCGCAGCAGCGCGGCGCGTTCGACAAGGCCCGGATGCAGCAGCATCAGGCTCGAAACCAGATTGGCGCCGTTCGAATAGCCGAGGAAAATTGTGCGCGAGAGGTCGAGACGATGGCGTGTGGCCGCATCAGCGACGAAGCCCGCAAAGGCCTCGGTTTCGGTGCGGATGCTCGCCTGTTCGAAGCGCGTCGGCGTGATCCGCGCGAACCAGCGGAAACCATCCTCCTGGACAACGCGGCCACGCACCGCGATGAGCGTGGCACGCGGTGCGATCTCTCGCGCCAGCGGCACCAATGTCGTCTCGTCGACACCCGACCCATGCAGCAGGAAGAAGCAGTCGCCCGTTGAATCCGCCGCGCCGTAAAGCCGGTAGTGGAAGGCGAGATCACGCCGCAACGCACCATCTTGTGAGGTCTCGTCGATCATCGACCATCCTCTTGATTATATGACGTTTCGCTCAATTTGCCGGCTTCAAAACGCAATATTTTCAAGCTCCGCGAAAGTTGATTGAACCGGGCGCATTACAGTCCGTTTCTCCGCCGATAACATCCTTCGGGAGGAATCGAAGCGGTGCGCCGGGGGTCGCATTGCCGGTATGAACAACCAGCTTTGAGGCCTTTTTGTCGATGACCACCCAGATTTCCCCGGACCGCGATGCGCGTGTCCCAGACCGCGAGGCGCGTGTCCCGGACCGCACTGAGCGCGACACGCGCATCGATGTGATCCGTGCTCTCGCCTTGTTGACCATCTATGTCGACCATGTGCCGGGTACCGCCTTCGAGTATCTGACATACAAGAATTTCGGCTTTTCGGATGCGGCGGAGGTCTTCGTGCTGATCTCGGGAATCTCGGTCGCGCTCGCCTACGGCAAGAAATTCCAGCCTGGAAACCGGCTGCTGGCAACTTTGAAGATGTTGCGCCGCGCCGGTGTGCTTTATGCCACCCACATCGTCACCACCATGGTGGTGATGGCCATTTTCTGCGCTGCGGCGGTGTTTGCCAGGCGGCCGGAGCTTTTGACGATGATCAACATCGAGCCGTTGATCAAGAATACGCCGCAGGTGCTGATCGGCATCGTGACGCTCGGCCACCAGCTCGGCTACAACAACATCCTGCCCGTCTATGCGGTGCTGCTCTTGCTGGCGCCGCTGTTCCTGCTCATTGTCAGCTATCGGCCGGTCCTGGCACTGGTGGCATCCGGCGCCCTGTGGCTGGTCGCGGGGATTTATCAGATTGCTCCGCCCAACTACCCCGAGCCCGGCTTCTGGTTTCTCAACCCGCTGTCGTGGCAGTTCCTTTTCAACATCGGCCTGGCGGGCACGCTGCATGTGCGTCGCGGCGGCACCATCCCGGTCAATCGCTGGCTGGTTGGGGCGGCCTTGGCCTACACCGTTGTGGCCCTGGTCTGGGTGCACAGCCCGCTTTGGGGGCATATCTCCTGGTTTGGCCTGCCTCCGGTGCTGACCGGTTTCGACAAGACGTTCCTGTCGCTGCCGAGGCTCCTGCATATACTCGCAGTGAGCTACCTGATCGTGGCATTCCCGGCGATCTCGAATCTGTTTCGCACCGGGCGCGATCATCCGCTTGCCATATTGGGCAAACGATCGCTGCCGGTTTTCATTGCCGGCACGGTGCTTGCAATGGCGGCGCAGGTGCTGAAGCTGATCAATCCGGGCGGATTTGCCTATGACAGCCTGTTGATATCGGCCGGCATCGTCATGCAGTTCGCGCTCGCCTACTATCTCGAATGGCTATCGGGCCTTGGCTGGTCCGCCAAAAGCAGGCCGGCTCACAGCGCCGCATCGCCCGTCCATGCTGCATCCTTCGCGATGCCGGGCATGGCGACAAGAATGGGCCGTTGAGCTCAGGTGGGCGAGGGGCCGGATGAGGCCCGCACCACGAGTTCGACCGGCAGCGATTGCCGGCTGAACGAACCATCATTTTCAAGGATCGCCTTGACGGCAAGGCGGCCCATCTCGGCGATCGGCTGGACGATCGTGGTCAGCGGCGGCTTGGAAACCGCCCCTTCCGGAACACCGTCGAAGCCGACGACAGAAACATCGCCCGGTACCGCAATGTCGTGCTGCCGCAGCCAGTCCAGCGCATGGAGCGCCATCCTGTCCGACATCGCCAGGATGGCTGTCGGCGCCTCGGCACCGGCGAAAATATGTTCGAGGCCGGCCCACACGCTCTTCTCGTCATTGACGGTCTCGTAGATCGGCACACGCTCGACGTCGATGTCGACGCGGGAGAGTTCCGCGAAATAGCCACGCAAGCGGTCCCGCGTAGCGGAGTAGAGGGCCATTTCCACCTGCTCCCTTGTGGTAGGGCCGAAGCCTGCGTCGGCACAGGGCAGGGTAAGCACGGCAAAGCGGCGATGTCCGAGTTCGGTCAGGTGGCGGGCCGCCAGGCCGGCACCGGCGATGTTGTCGACGCCGATCGCCGCGACCGCATCGTCGTCGTCCGAATCGAGATCGAGCGCCACAAAGGGGAGCTTGCGTTCACGTGCCAGTTGGACCAGCTTTGAGCCGCCATCGACACAGAAAACGATGAAGCCATCGACCAGCGCACTCTGGATGTTCCACGCCAGCTGCTCGCCATTGACGGCGGAGACCAGCGAAATCCCCGCACCGGTCGCGTCACAAGCCTGCGAGATGCTGGCCATCATCACCCGGGCAAAGGGATCGTCGAAGAAATAGGAGAGGGGTTCCGCGGTCGCGACACCGATGGCATTGACCTTGCCGGCGCGCAGCAGCCGGCCCTTGGGATCCGGTCCGCCATATCCCATGGCCTCGGCTGCCGCCTTGACCCGTTCACGGACCTCCTCGCGCACGATCTCCGGACGGGCGAAGACGTTGGACGCGGTGCCGTGCGACACGCCGGCTGCCTTGGCAATGTCCGCCAGCCGGACCGGTCTTGTCTTTGCAGAGATAAGTGGCGCCATCTTCGTCTCCTGAATTCTTCCCATTTAACACTTTCGTTGGATCGGTTCAAATTTTGGCTTGATCGAGGCTTCGATAGGGCCTATGTTTGAATCGATCCAAGGAAACGCCTGCTGGCAGAATTGGATCGATTCAACATCAAGTAGGGAGTTGTGTCATGCATCCCGTCAATTTTCTGTTCGAAGACATTTACCGCAACGACTGGAGCATCTCGTCGAACACCGCGACGCAGAAGCGCCGCGGCAAAACCAGCCCATGGGTCCGCGAGTTGCGGTTCCTTGTGGAGCGCAAGCGGAGCTGATCGGGGTCGGTTTTTCGCACCTCTCGATTGGATCGATTCAAGTGCTGAAAGGAGCGCACATCATGCATCCCGTGAGCTATCTATTTGAAGACATCTATCGCAACTATTGGGGCATCGCGCCGGCTTCCGAACGGCCGGAGCGGCATCGGTTGGCAAGGCTGCGGCGGCGCAATCGCGAATTGCTCATCAAGCCCGAGCGCCGGCAGGATTAGCCGCCACGCTCGACGTTTGGTGCCGGCGGGCGTCAGGACCGCACGCGCACCAGCGCCGAGGCAGCGATCGCCAGCCAGCCGGCAATGAGCAGCGTGCCGCCGATCGGCGCCGACAGCGGGAATAGCCGCGACCCGATGAAATCGCGGGCCAGCAGATCGCCGCAGAACAGCAGAAGCCCAACCAGCAGGATCAGGCTGCCGATGCGCAGGATCCGGTTCGCGCCAAGCAATCCGGCGGCAAGGAAGACCGGCGCATGCATCAGCAGGAACGATGCGGCGGTGCCAACGAAGGCGCCGCCGAGATGCGCCGCCGCGGCCGACAGCGCCACGCCGGCAGCACCGCAGAGGCCCCCGGCCAGGACGAGGATACGGCTGCTGTCGTCGGAAGGTCGTTCGGCTGTGCTCATGTTTGGGGCCCCGTGACGCCCAACCCCGTCAGGGCTTGCCGGGGTTGGCAAGCATGTCCTGCTCGCGGCGTGACTGTGCCAGCCAGTTATACACCGCGCCCCCAGCCATCAAGACGGATGTGCCCAGAAACACCGAGCGCATGCCGAAATGACCACCGGCAAAGCCGCCCAGCAAGGGGCCGGCGACTTGCCCGACATATTGGGCGGAGATCGACAGCCCGAGCACATTGCCGCCGACCCCATCGGGAACATTGTGGCGGATCACGCTGGTGATGCAGGGCAACAGCCCGCCCAGCGCCAGACCCATCAGGAAGCGCAGGCCGATGAGTTGCCAGCTCTGCGTGACGAAGGCCTGCGGGATCAGCAGCAGCGCCGAGACGGCAAGCGCGCCGATGATGACGTTCCAGTGGCCGACGCGGTCGGCGAGCTTGCCCAGGCGCGAGGCCGACAGGATGGCGCCAAGGGCCGCCGCCGACATGACGACGCCTGATACCAGCGTGACGCGGCTCTGGTCCTCGATGAGCTGCTGCACATAGA